>DMZI01000018.1:70109-82058 GCA_003485325.1 Desulfotomaculum sp. | reverse complement strand
TGCCTAGATTTTATAAGCCGGTGCCAGGCGTCAAGGTCGGGCGAAGCCCGGCGAAGCGTAACCTTGATGCCTGGCGTCCGGAACCCAATGAGCCGGGTTATGATAATAATAAAGAATCTCGTATAGAAGAGGAGGCAACATAGCTTAAATTTTTCCGAAAAGTGTCTTGACAACGGGGTGCACTACAAATTAATTATTCGGTAAAAAATTTAATTTGACTTTTTTAAGGAATTTTTGTATACTAACTTTTGCTATAAAAATTATGTGGAGCTGTAGTGTAGGGGTTTAACATGCCGGCCTGTCACGCCGGAGATCACGGGTTCAAATCCCGTCAGCTCCGCCATTTAAGCCACGGTAGCTCAGTTGGTAGAGCAGCGGACTGAAAATCCGCGTGTCGGCGGTTCAATTCCGTCCCGTGGCACCAAAGCTTATAATTTTTAGATTGTAATTTGTATGCAATAATGAATGTATAAAAAGTTGCGGAAGTAGCTCAGTGGTAGAGCATCGCCTTGCCAAGGCGAGGGTCGCGGGTTCGAATCCCGTCTTCCGCTCCATTTGCGCCATGGCGGCATAGCCAAGAGGCTAAGGCGACGGTCTGCAAAACCGTTATTCCCCGGTTCAAGTCCGGGTGCCGCCTCCACAAGAAGTCAAGACCACCCCAAAATGGGGTGGCTTGCACGAGCCCTATAAGGGCTAATTACTAGCCAGCGCCTAAATGACGCTGGCTTAAACTTCGTTCAAGCCATGTGCACTAATTACTTGGCAGGACCCTTAAAAGGGTTCTCAAGTTCTTTGGTCGAAATTTTATCCATTATCTGATCATGTGTATCTTGCTCGCGTATATACTTTGCTATCGTTTTTTCATTAAACCCTACTGTGCTGACATAATATCCTTCGGCCCAGAAATGGCGGTTGCCAAATTTATATTTCAGGTTTGAGTGTCTGTCGAAAATCATCATCGCACTCTTATATTATTTTCCTTCTGTATTTTGGGGTGAACACTATGTGATACTTGCACAACCATTTTGTATGTGCTAGACTCTCTGCCATAAGCAACACCTTTCTTCTGTTCTTTTGATGGCTTGAACACTCATCATTTTAACAGAAAGGTGTTGCTTTGCTTAAGCCTTGAATCCCACCCGCATAGTTTGGCAATAATCAAAGGGGCGGATACCATATTATTGAAGAAATCTCAGCCACTCCGTCGGGTGGTTCAGGCATTTTAACTGCCTTCATGACATATAAGGACCATGACCGGAAGCGAGTTTAGATAGGAAGAGAAACAGAAAAGCGGTTTAAAGATAGGTTAATGAATTATAAAAGGGAATATCTTTAAGGGTTAACATTAAACGAAAATGAATTTCTATTCAATAATGGAAATATTAGTTGCCAAATAGATTAATCTGCTATATAATTATGAATATAATTAATAATAAAAATAAGGAGGCTGAGGTTGTGTATAAAAAGATACTGGTTGCTTTTGACAACGCTGAAAAAGCTAAAAAAGCTGTCACAACTGCAATTGAGATTGTCAAAAACAGCAAGGGAGAAATTTGCCTGCTAGCCTCAGTAAAAATGCCTAGTTTTATATCAGCCGCGAGCCCCAATATGATAAAGGCTTTGGAAAATGACAGCCGTAAACACTTTACAGAAGTCCTAAAGGAATATGAAGATAAGATTAAAGAAGAAGGCATCCTGGCAAGTTCGGTAATCTTTGATGAGAGTCCGGGTAAAGCAATTGTCCGTTATGCGGAAAAGGAAAAATTTGATTTAATAGTAATGGGTTCGGGTAACCGTGGATCTGTAGAAAGGGTGCTTGCGGGTCTGGGTAGTGTTTCCAATTACGTACTGCAACACGCTAAGTGTCCGGTCCTGATTATTAAAGACTGACGGGCGAAGTAAAATGTTTAAAAAGGGATTAAAGAATTAGTTTAACAATTTGGCGAATAAACGTTAACGAAAGAGGGGTAACAGTTCCCAGGTATAAAAAGTAATTCATGCGGGAAGGGCAGAGAACAACTTATCTCTGTCCTAATTATTTACCTGTTATGCGCTACTTCTATATTGTTGCAAAATTAAAATAGATATATCTTACAGGTGAATAAGAGGCGTGTCAACAACCCCGCCCCCCTGTCAGACAGGCGGGGAATTCTTAGGCTTGCCCCGGATAGTGTGTATAGTATATTATGAGAATAAATTTTTAGAATACTATTACCGGTTAAACAGCTTGAGCAGAAATTATTTTTGAAAGGACTGGGAGCTATGTTTAAAAAAATACTCGTCGCTTATGATAACGGGGAGAAAGCTAAAAAAGCTGTAGAAGAAGCAATTGAGATTGCCAAGAACAGCAAGGGGGAAATTTGCCTGCTGACCTCAGTAAAAATGCCTGGTTTTATATCATCCGTAGCTGCTCCTGATTTGATTAAAGAACTAGAAAATGACAGTCGTAACTATTTTGCAGAAATCCTGAAAGAATACGAAGACAAGATTAAAAAAGAAGGCATTCTGGTAAGTTCGGTTATTATTGATCAAAGCCCTGGAAAAGGAATTGTCCGTTATGCGGAAAAGGAAGAATTTGATTTAATAGTAATGGGTTCAGTTAACCGTGGCTCTATAGAAAGGATGCTCACGGGCCTGGGCAGCGTTTCCAACTACGTACTGCAGCACGCTAAGTGCCCGGTCCTGATTATTAAGAGCTCAGACTAAATATAGTAACATTGGTGATCGGTTTACCAGATATGTCAAATAGTAGCACCTTTTAACTGGGAATTGGCTGCTTTTACCCAGGGTGATAACAGGCGTTTTCTGTTCACATTGGGGTCAACACCCTCACCAGCATAGAACATCAAAATCATATAGGCAGTCATGTCAATTCCCGCATATTCGAGCACTTTGTCCAACAGCTTGTTCGCTGATGTATAGAAAGTCTCCGCCCAGCGCAAGGGGGTGAAACGCTCGCTCTTCTCCGGAAAGAGAAGCCGCATATGGTTCAGCACCCGGTGGCTGACCACCAGGGTGAGCATGGCCACCAGCGCCAATGATTCTACGACAATAGGATTCTCGCTGGTGATCACGTCCAATGGTACAGTCGCTTCAGTTCCTTAAAAACAAGCTCGACGCTCCAGCGAGCCCGGTAGAGCAGCGCCGTGTCTTCCGCCGAGAGCTGTTCCGGCATGATATCGGTGATGTAGAGGTGATACTCCTGAGCCTCCTCGTCGAACGTTCCGACTAGACGGAATGTCTCTCTTATCTTGGATGCGCCGTTTCTGGGACGGTAGACCTCGAAAGTGTCCCCTTCCGGTTTCTTGGTTCTGGAGGCGCTGGCCTTGAACTCGACCTCCACCAGGTAATCGATCACTTCCCACTTCAAACGGGGGAGGACATCTTTCAGCTTCTTGCCGGTTAGGTCGATGGCGTTGCCCCGGTAGGAGCGCAGCACAGAGACGATCTTTGGGTTTGCGCCGCTTTTTAACCGGCTGACAAAGTGGCCTCCGTCGTTGACAACCAGGTCCTTGAACCCCTGAAGTTTTTCTGATAGTGTCAGGCTGACGCAACTGGTGAGATCCGCAATGCCGTGCGCCAAGCACTCCTTGAGAAACTTAACAAGGCCCTCGGTAAAGCGATCATAGAAGGCAGAGGCGACGATCGATTCCACCGATGCTGTCTCGTAGTCCCTTCTCAAGGAGGCGATGGTGCGCTGCACCCCGACCCCGAAGCCGAGCACCAGGATCCAGAACAGGATCACCGGATCGACCTTTCGCTCCCGCTGGACGTACTTGACTCTTTTTGCTGCTTCTCTCAACCAGTCCGGGGAGAACATCTTGTTCAGCGTTTTTTCGACCTCTCGTGGATCGAGATTGCCGGGTAGTGTAACCAATTTAAATCCCCCTCCAACATGGTGTCGTCTGGAGGATAATTCCACATATGGAGGGTATCGTCCTGCTTGTCAAGGAGCAATTACGACATTTTATCGGGTTAATTACCAGGGATTAAGTGTTAGAGATGGTTGCGAATGGAATTAACAGGGCTTAATCGAACACCAATGAATATAGTAATATTGCGTGTTAAAGTATCAATTGCGCTCTTTTTGCATTGCCCAAAAGACTAGTCTTTCCTTTGTTGGCCATATTTACCACGCAGTTTAGTTATGGAGCTTTTAATAAACCTGAAAACGAACAAGATAATAAAAAAAATTACAGCGTATTTGCAAATGTGTTTAAGGATATTTATAAGCAACACAAACCTGTCAGATAAGAAATCAATCATGTATATACCCCTGTGATATTTTTAGACTGGTAATATTTTATTTTTTTTTTTAGGTTTAGGCAAGTGGTTCATCGCTTCACTAAAATTTTTTCATAATAAGTCTCAGCTACTAAAATAAAGACCTATGGTTGTGATTGGTCATAGAAAATGTTGGTTATTTCGACATAGCGTGCCATCATAGGGCAGCAAGTTAATTGCAGTATTGCAGTCATAAATGCAGTATTGCAGTCGGTATGCTTGTCTATTGTACTAGCTTTCCTGGTTAAATAACTGGCATGATTTTTGCATCATAAATTATTAGGGGAGTTTTTTTCCCAGTCTGAAGGTTTTTTTGTAGTAAAGGTGGAAGTTTAAATGGGTAAGCCAGTAAATGCACCAATGGCTGGTAAAATTCTTGAAATTTTCGTAAAGGTAGGTGATCGCGTCAAAAAAAACGATGCCATT
Source organism: Desulfotomaculum sp. (assembly GCA_003485325.1). Classification (GTDB taxonomy): domain Bacteria; phylum Bacillota; class Desulfotomaculia; order Desulfotomaculales; family Nap2-2B; genus 46-80. The sequence continues at coordinate 77,348 of DMZI01000018.1, read as the reverse complement.
GTTATGATGGAGACCATGAAAATGAATGTGCGGATGTTTGCGCCTGAGGATGGAATTGTCAAAACAGTTAATGTATCACCAATGGAAAATGTAAAAGTCAATACGACGCTTATTACTCTGGGATAATTAGTAAACAAAAAAACGCTTTAATTTTAGAAAGGGGAAGGAAAATAATGGCTGAAAAGAAAGTTACTGCACCACTACCGGGACTGGTGAAAAAAATTCTTGCCAACGCAGGACAAAAAGTTGGAGCGAAGGACGCCGTAATCGTTATTGAAGCTATGAAGATGGAAAATAAAATTCCCGCTAAATCAGCAGGAACAGTAAAGGAAGTTTTCATCAGCGAAGGCCAAAACGTAAAGGCAGGAGATAAACTCTTTACGATTGAAGCCGAATAGGAATTCCCAATAAAACCAAGAAAACTAGATACTTGTGCAATAATCTGTCGCAGTACCCCTATATAAATGCTTAGGGGTACTTCACAATATTCCAAAAACATGAGGTGGTTCTATTGACAAGTGACGCTCTTATGACTATTTTTCAAGGTATACTGTCTGGTTTTGCCGGACTGACATGGCAGTATGCGGTAATGATCTGTATTGGTTTATTATTGCTCTGGCTGGGTATCAAACACGAATTTGAGCCATTGCTGCTGGTTCCAATCGGGTTCGGCTGCATCCTGGCAAATCTACCCTTGGCCGGGATGATGGAACCTCATGGTTTGCTGAGGCAATTCTATGACGCCGGAGTAATAACTGAAGTCTTTCCATGTTTAATCTTTTTAGGCATTGGAGCAATGACCGACTTTACACCTTTACTTGCCAACCCGAGGGTTTTTCTTTTGGGTGGGGCGGGCCAGTTTGGAATCTTTGTTACCCTGCTGCTGGCCCTGGCGCTCGGGTTTGACCGCCTGGAGGCCGTCTGCGTTGGTGTAATCGGCGCCTGTGACGGTCCTACTTCCATTTACGTAACTACCCAGTTTGCGCCGCAATTACTCGGCCCGATTTCAGTGGCGGCCTACTCGTACATGTCTCTGGTTCCCTTAATCCAGCCACCGCTGATGAGGCTCTGTACCACAAAGAAAGAGCGCACCATGTTGATGGCCTATACGGAACAAAAACCAATTTCCCAGACCGTCAGAACTATCTTCCCCGTGGCAGTGACAATTATAACTGTTTTAATCGCTCCCATGGGCGCTCCGCTGATGGGTACCCTGATGCTGGGCAACTTTCTTCGTGAGTGCGGTGTGGTAGACAGATTGAACAAGACCGCCCAAAACGAGATTTGCAATATCGTTACCCTGCTGCTTGGTTTAAGCGTCGGCGCGACTATGAACGGTGAGATATTCCTGACCACCAAGACACTGCTCATCTTTATTCTCGGAGCAATTGCCATCAGCGGCGACACCATAGCCGGTGTTTACCTGGCTAAGCTGATGAACCTGTTCTGCAAGGAAAAGATCAACCCGCTTATCGGATCGGCCGGAATTTCCGCATTTCCCATGGCGGCGCGTGTTTCCCATAAGGTAGGACAGGAAGAGAATGAAGACAATTATCTGATCATGCATGCGATGGGTGTCAACACTGGTGGGCAGATCGGTTCGGTCCTGGCAGCCAGTGTTATGCTGGCCGTCCTTCACGCAATGGGATATATTTAATTAATCGACCAGGAAAGGAGATCCTCGAATATGGAACTTACAAAGTGGCAGTACGGCTTTTCGATGATGATCTTCGGAATGGGAATCACGATGATCACTCTTTATTTGCTGTGCTGGGTGGCGCGTCTTTTACCTATGTTTTTCAAGGCCGAAGAAGAGGATTAACTAAAGCTGCCCTGTCAGATAAGGTCGCCTTTTCATACTATGTCTCTTATAATTGATGGCTTTGATGAAGTTTGCAGTAATTGGGCGGCTGCCCCTGGTAAATGTGTGAGCAGCCGCCCAATCCCAAAATAAATGGATAACATTGTTTATATCCGTTTTAAAGACTGAGAGGTTTTTAGGAGTTAAAATTTTAAATTATCTTTTCTGATAAAAATTTGTCAAAAAGGGAGGGAAAATTGTTGACAGACATCCAAACTGTTACTTTAATAATCTTTGTAATTGCCATCGGGTTGGTTGTCAGCAGGGTGATCAGCAGTGTCGTCAGCGCCGTGATCGGCGTGGTTGCTCTGGTGGTAAGCGGAGCGATCAGTGACAGCGCCGCATTCAGTCTGGTGGACTGGAACGTTATTGTCATACTTTTAAGCATCTGGCTGATTGCAACCTATTTCGGCAAAACTGGGGTGCCCGAATGGCTGGCTGAGAAGATGCTTGAAATGTCCAAGGGAAACCTGGCCTTTTTCGTAGCCGCCATCGGGGCGCTGGCAGGCATAGTTTCCATGTTTATTGACAACGTGGTGATCATCCTGATGTTTGCCCCGGTACTTTTACAAGTAAGCCGGAAGTTTAAGTTCGCCTCTTTTGCCCCGATTCTTTTCCTCGGATTGTGCGCAAACTTCATGGGCACCGCCCTCTTACTGGGGGACCTGCCGCCGCAGCTGCTGCACAGCGTTTCCGGCATTGAATTTTTAGGGTTCCTTTGGCTTGAGGGCAAACCTTCGTCCTTTATCATACTTACAATTACTTACATAGTTGTTATAGCTGTTTTCTACTTGGTATTTAAAAAGTTTTTTAAAAACAGAAGGGTTGAAATAGGCCGTGAAGAGGGAGCGGAAAATCCAATTAAGAACCCGAAATTTGCCTTTTTAGTCTGCTTCATGTTCCTGGCCACGGTTTTATTGATGGCCTTCAGGCAGTTTACAGGAATGCACCTGGGCTTTTTAGCCTTTGCCGGGGCAGTAACCCTTGTTTTGCTGGTTGAAATATTGAAAGGCCCCTGGAATATTGATGTTCCCGGCTTTGAAGAAATACTCGGCGAAATTTCCTGGGACGCCATATTCTTCTACTCTTCGCTGTTCTGTTTGGTTGGAGCGCTGGAACACGTCGGCATTATCCAGATTGTAGCCAACTGGCTGGCTCCGTTCTTCAAGGCTTCCATGCTCGGAGGTGTAAGCCTTTTATACTGGATCACGGCGCCGATTGTCGGCGTGGTGGAGCACGACGCCTTTATCTTGGCCATGCTCTACATCATCAGGGATTTTACCCATAGCACCGGGATAACCGCCTGGCCTTTTTACTGGGCCTTGCTTTTTGCCGGAACGCTGGGCAGCAACCTGACCATCGCGGGCGCGCCTGCTTTATATGTTGCGCTTTCCATGGCCGAAAAGGAAGACGGCCGAAAAGTGCCGCTTGGAGAGTTTTTACGCTGGAGCGCACCTTATGTGTTTCTGTCGCTGGCCGTATGTTTTGTCATCTTACTCATTATCTGGGTAATCCCGGCAATGCACTAAATAGTTTTTTAAGACAATAGATGAAGGCCACAGGCAAAATCTGTGGCCTTCACTAAGCCTTTGGTAACGGGTCGCTAAACTTATTTAAGTTTAGATCTATCTGTGTGTGAAAAGACTATTAATTGAGATCCTAATCAAAGGGATAAAGAGGTGAAAATATGTATTTTTTCGCGCTGGCGATATTCCTGCTTGTCTACGCGGTTATCGTCTCTGAAAAAGTCCACCGCACAATTGCGGCTTTAATAGGCGCCGGTCTTCTGATGCTTTCAGGCGTTATAACTGTTGAAGACGCTATTGAGTATATTGACTGGAACACCATCGGACTGTTAATCGGGATGATGATCATTGTAGGTATTACGCGCAACACGGGAGTCTTTGAATATATGGCTGTAAGAGCGGCCAAGATGGTAAAAGGAAATCCCGTTAAGATCATGATGGCCCTGGCCCTGGTCACGGCTGTAGCTTCCGCCCTTTTGGACAATGTAACCACGGTTTTGTTAATTGTACCGGTAACCTTCGCCATTGCCAGACAGTTGAAGGTTAACCCCATTCCTATCCTGGTAACCGAGATCATTTCATCTAATATAGGCGGTACTGCCACGCTGATTGGCGATCCGCCGAATATTATGATCGGGAGCTCGACCGGTCTCGGGTTTATGGATTTTGTGTTCAATTTGACTCCAGTAATAGTAGTAACCTACGCGATTACAATTACCCTTCTTGTCCTGATATACAGAAGGCAACTGGTAACAACACCGGAACTGCAAGAGGGTATAATGAAAATGGATGAAAAAGAAGAATTAAAAGATGTTTCCTTACTTAAGCAGTGTTTGGTGGTACTGGGCTTAACTATTTTTGGGTTTATCATTCACCAGTACATTCACCTGGAATCCTCGGTTATTGCTCTAAGCGGCGCCAGTCTGCTTTTACTTTTATCCAGCCGTCATGACCCGGAACATGCCCTTCATGCCGTTGAATGGCCGGTAATATTTTTCTTTGCCGGTTTATTTATAGTTGTAGGGGGCATCGAGAAGGTCGGAATCATTGAAGCCATTGCCCGCTTTACGATTGACGTTACACATGGGCTGATGGTTCCTGCCGGTATACTTATCTTATGGGTTTCGGCAATTGCCTCGGCTTTTGTAGACAACATACCTTTTGTTGCTACGATGATTCCCATGATTAAGGATATGGGCCAGTTGGGAATGTCGGGTGACTTAAACTTCTTATGGTGGTCGTTGTCCCTGGGCGCTTGTCTGGGCGGCAACGGGACGATTATCGGCGCCTCGGCCAATGTGGTGGTAGTCGGGATGGCGGAAAAAAGAGGCTTCCCAATCACATTCATCAGTTATATGAAGGTAGCCTTCCCGGCGATGCTTATCTCTATAGTCTTAAGTATGTGTTATATGCTCTTCTGGTACCACTATCACGGGTTGGTTTCCATACTGGGCACACTGGCGTTAGGTGTTGTCCTTGCAGTAATTACAATTCCATTAAACAACTCCTTAAGCAAGGCGGCAATTAATGAAAAGAGACCTGTCAAAGGGAACCGGTAGAATTCTTAGCTAAGTTATAGGAATAAAGCGCCGTAATAAAAATAAAAAGCGGCGCTTTCATTTTTTAAATTTGGCGAATATGGTTTTTAAAAAGCAAATATCTATAAGAGGAATTAAACTATTAACCGGCGAGTAGGGGAAAAGAATGATCTGGAAGATGAAAAAATGATTAATATCTTTTTGGACGACCTCAGGGAACCTCCTGAAGATTTTGTTCTTGTAAAAACAGTCGAAGAATGTATAGAGAAGCTGAAAAACAATCAGGTTGATATACTTTCTTTAGACTATGATTTAGGTAATGGTCAACTTACTGGATATGATCTGGTTAAATGGTTAGTCTCGAATCATCTTTACCCAAACGTTATCATCCTCCATTCAATGAGCAGATCGGGAAGGGAAAGCATGCTCGCCCTTTTAGAAGCAAACAAACCCGGCCGGGTCAGGGTATTAAACAGGGGAAGGGTTTATTAATTATTCCTCCTTTTTATTTACTTGAGTATTAAGGATTGTTAAATGAAAGGTAATCGTCAAATAGTACCCACCAGTGACAAGCTTCTTTTATGCGATAACTCTTCTTAAGGAAATATATGGGGAAGATTTTCTTAAATAAGCAAAACAGATCTATAAGGAAAGAATGTACAGTGCGGGTGACACTTTCAAAGCCAGCAGACTAAAACGCTCCAGCATGGTATGACGCTTATGCTGATACCCCATCAGTTTAAGCGGGAAAAGGCAGACCTGTACCTCAAGAGAATTTTGGGGTATTTTCTTTTTGGGCATATTGAGGTATGCGGCAGTTATCTGGCAATGTATCTGACCAAGGCAATAAACTGTCAATAGCGGCAGCGTTACCTGTAGTATCTGCATTAGGCAGTTGCTCGAACAAATAGGTCAAGCAGTTGAATGGTTTGAGATTATTCTCTTTGGCTGTTTCGATAATACTGTAAATAATCGCACTGCCTTTAGCGCCCCTGGGAGTATTGGAGAACAAGAAGTTTTTCCTGCCGATCACGAAAGGTTTAATTGAACGTTCCGCCAGGTCTTGGGCTGCCGTAAGATCCCCGTGAGAACTTATGGAGCATGCGGATTTCTTTGAGCAGCTTCCTGTTCCTGAGTTGGCGTCCGCTTTCCGGCCGTTTCAGCCAGGCATAGTACCCGCTTCGAGATATTCCCAGCAGCCGGCACATTTTCTTCACCCGAAATTCGAAGCGGTGCTCTCTAACAAACTATAAGCTATTCCTGATGTTTTGCGAAAATGGCCGTCGCTTTTTTTAAAATGGCGTTTTCCTCCTGCAAATCGGCTATCATTTTTTTCAAACGCCTGGTCTCTTCGTCTTCAGGCCTAAGGTTGGTCCTCGTCCTCACTCTTTTAATGATTTACACCTGTCCGCTTTACTCAACCGAGTTCAATAAATATAATGAACGGTAGTGAATCTAAATTTAAGCGATTCCTAAATACTAAACATTTTTTGGAGGTTGACCATGGTTGCTAACTGGCTGGCAAATGTAAATATTGAATTTTGGCGGAATATGGGAATATCTTTAGCAATTTTAATATTATTTGTTATCTTTCGTAAAATGTTTTCAAAATATCTTTTCAAAATAATATTAAAAATTACAAAAAAAGCACCAATAGATATAGTGACAAATGTTTTATTAGCATTTGAAAAGCCTATAAGAGTTTTTTTTATAGTAATCGGTATTTATTTTGCTCTCATGTTTCTACCTTTTGATAGCAATTATAATATTCTTTTTATCAAGATATTCCGTTCTATAATAATAATTTTGCTCGGATGGGGTCTTTATAATTTGACATCGAATTCATCCACTTTTTTTGTTAAATCAGCCAAACGGTTTGATATAGAAGTAGATAAGATATTATTCCCGTTTATCTCTCAATTTCTCCGATTTGTTATTGTAATACTGGTCATATGCATCATTGCCAGTGAGTTTGGATATAATGTGGGGGGATTTATAGCAGGTCTTGGATTAGGGGGGTTAGCAATTGCCCTTGCTGCCCAGGATACCATCAAGAATTTTTTAGGCGGAATTGTCATAATTACTGAGAAGCCTTTCTCAATTGGGAACTGGATTAAAACGCCCAGTGTCGAGGGGGTTGTAGAAGATATCACTTTTCGTAGTACCAAAATTCGAACCTTTGCCCAGTCTCTGGTTACTGTTCCAAATTCCACTTTAGCAAATGAAGCAATTACAAATTGGACCAAGATGGGGAAAAGACAAATAAATTTTAACCTAGGGCTCACCTATTTCACACCCAGGAATAAGATTCAAA
>DMZI01000018.1:68397-69893 GCA_003485325.1 Desulfotomaculum sp. | reverse complement strand
AACAAAGTAAATAATACTGAGCTTCTGCCGGGTTCCCCCGGTACAGCTGGTATCCAGTGACAAACCCGTTTTCTGTTTCATCAACACAAAGTTTATAACCGAATTCTGCTGTTTTACCAAGCTTACCCTTCTTAATCGGGCGGGCTTCAGGATCAAAAAAGCTTATAATCCGGTCAGGTATATTTTGACGCCATCCTGTAACAGTGTGGCATCCATAGGATGGTGGACGTCAGATTCTACTACAGTTGTATCCATACGGAGTTTACGGGTCTTTAGAATTCTTTCTTTTTATAGTTTTAGCAGCAGAGCTTGATTTAGCTGTTCGACCACTTCATCTCCATAACGTTGGCGGGCCTTAATCAATGTAGTGGGATTCGGCATTTCTTCGTTAATAGCAATTCGGCAGAATGAGCGCCATGTAATGCTGTCTCCGACTTCTTTGATTAAACTTTCATAGCCCAGTTGATAGCGCCGTTTCAAGTACATTAACCATAAATATCTCTCAACTGGTAAAGTCGGTCTGCCTCGTTTGGTGTTAAATGAAGCCCGGATAATGGTTCCCATGGTAACCTCGCAGATATTCAAGTTCGGCTTTCGGTCGGATTCTGTATCGGGCGACAAGGCCCACGTAGAATCCAGTGTTTACAAAGAACTTCTGGCGCTTGGGAGCAAGCCTTTCATCCCTCATCAAAACTTCCATAAAAGCAACCCTAAGATCTGGCCCCAAGAAAAGTTCCGGTATGACGCCGAGCATGACTGTTACATTTGTCCCAATGGAAAAGTTTTACGGTACCAGGGGTATATAGACAGGGGAATCATGAAAGTGTACCAGGTAAGGCCCAAAGATTGTAAAGTTTGCCCCTTCAAAACCCGGTGCACCACCGCCAAGAGAGTAGGTCGGACCATCAAGCGGCATGTAGACGCGCGGGTATTTGAATACGTTGACCGATTGCTCAGGCGCTCTGAAGCACGGGAGGCAGCCATCTGGCGGCGCACCGGACCCGAAACCATATTTGGGGAAGCTAAAGAACGCCACGGGCTTAGAAGGGCCAGGTTTAGAGGTCTTGAACACGTTAAAGAACAGTGCTTGTTGACTGCCGCAGTTCAGAAAATAAAGCGCATGGTCAAAGCGTTAGCCAGAAGGAAACCCCCTCAAGCAAGGGAGGGGGTCATGTCTGTTCGAGCACAAAAAGGTATACAATTTAAAACTAAACCAATTTTTTTCTTTGGTTCACCTAAGTCTGATAGGGTCATATTTCAAAAGCTTACTAGGGCAAGATTCCATACGGTCCAAAACCTTGCAAAAGAGAAAAACTGGTTCCTTAACAACCTGTTCCTGAAATTTTCTTCCCTCGCCCAAGAGAAGATTTTCTCAGACAGGTTTGGAGCTGCATCCAGCAGCATCATTGAAGAATTCTTTTCTGTTGATGAAATATCTTATATGCCAATGGAAGAGTTGGTTGAGTTCATCAACAAAAAAGGTAAAGGCCATTTTG
>DMZI01000018.1:52966-68164 GCA_003485325.1 Desulfotomaculum sp. | reverse complement strand
TTGATTAAATTCGGCAACAGGTACTTGCGTTATTACTTCATGGAAGCTACTAACAAAGTGAGAATGTACGATCACGAGTTAAAACGCTTCTATGACTTAAAGTACAGTGGGGTGTTTCTTCTTTGTGCCTTTTGGGCTAAAAAACCGCTATTTTTCAATATTTTTTTCCAGTCGGCTATTGACATTTAACCGCTGGACTTTTACGCGTTATTTTTCAGTTTTTTGACCTTATCATAGAAATCATCAGTACCAAAACAATAATAGCAGCCGATACCAAACCCATTTTTAACACTGTAATATTGAAAAAATACATTTCGTTGCTTGTATCTGCGTTAAGACCGGAGCTAATAAGGACTCCGGCGATGATAATGCTTACGGCAAGCAAAATCAGGCTGAAGGATATCCTGTTGAAGATTCGTTCCAGCCGCCTTTGAAGTTTATCCATCTCTTTCATCTCAAATTGAACGGTAAAGTCTGCACCTGCCGCTTTATGCAGAAGGTTTTGCATTGCGGTCGGGAATTCACTCAACAGATTCCAGTAATCTAATAAGCTCTTTTTTATTCCGCTTCCCATTTTCTCGAATGAAAGTAACTGATAACGCAGCTTTTTAGCGATAGGTTCCGCAATAACAAGGGCGTTAAGATCCGGGGCCAGTTTTTCCAACAGTCCTTGAAGAGTTATCAAGGTTTTGGAAAGCAAAGCAAATTCACGGGGTGTTTTTACATGGTTCAAAAACGCAATATGAAAGATTTCCTGGAGCAGCTTATCAATTTTCATCTCTTTCATAGGCATCGTAAGGTACTTTTCGATCAGCGCATCAATGTCTTTTTCAAAGCTCTTCACATTGCTTCGAGCAGTTGCGGCCTCCATAGCAAAAATGGAGTTGACCACCATTCGACTGTCTTTGAAGGCAACCCCGACAAAAAAATTTGAAATCGCTCTTTTCCGGGATTCGTTGAGGCAACCTACCATCCCCAAATCAAGAAATATGATGGTGCCGTCCGGCATGATCTGAATATTGCCCGGATGCGGGTCCGCATGAAAAAAACCATCTCTGAGTATTTGATTGCATATGGAGGCGGCAAGCTTCTCGGCGATCTTTCTCCGGTTAATGCCCGCCAGATCCAAGGCTGCTGAATCGCTGATCTTGATGCCTTCAAAATACTCCATGGTGAGAACCCGCTTTGTCGTATATATCCACTTCACTTTTGGGACTGTTACGCCTTCGTCCCGGCTGAGATTAAGTCTGAAGGTATCCGTGTTTTCACCTTCTTTGGTAAAATCCAGTTCATTTTTAAGCGTGTTTTCAAAATCCGCCACCATACCGCTAAAATCATAAATCTCCCCGTATTTTGTGTGATGGTCGAGAAGATACGCCATGTCTTTTAAAATGTTTAAGTCCAAATCTATGAGTCTTTCTATTTCCGGCCTTTGAACCTTTACGGCCACCTGCTTTCCTGAAATCAGTCTGGCGCGATGGACTTGGGATATGGATGCCGCGGCTACAGGTACCTCATCAAATTCTTTAAAGATATTTCCCAGCGTGTCATTAAATTCCGTTTCAATGAGCGTCTTTACCTCAGAAAAAGGAAACGGCTGCACCGAGTCTTGCAGCTTTTTAAGCTCTTCAATGATATCAGCCGGTAAAATATCCCGTCGTATGCTTAAAATTTGTCCCAGTTTAACAAACGTCGGCCCCAGTTCTTCCAAGGCCATCTTCAGCCTTTTTCCTGCCGAGGCTCCAGCCGTGTCAGGTGCAGTTCCGACGTCTAAAATTCTATTTTTGGACCTTAAAGAATAAGGGATCCTAAGTCGCTTTACAAACAATCCAAAACCATGTTTTGTAAAAACAGCAATAATTTCTTTATATCTTCTGGCACGAATGCGCTTGTAATTCATCATATCAACTCTATCCCGCGATTCCGCAATATTTAAGCAGAGGGAAAAGGAGAAACTCCTATCGTTTCATCACATAGATTGATTTACTCTCTTTCCTGAGCCTGCTACTTTTCCGGCACTCTGAACATTTATCTCCTTTACTTGGTGCCCTCGCTTTTGAAAAATCTTTGTTCCCGGAGTACTTGCTGCATTTGTTCTCTGACAATTTCTCTGATTTCATCTTTTGTAACAAGGTCTTCTTTTCTCGCTACATTTACATGATCCAAAGCCTTGGTGACCTCACTCTGAATCAGATTTTTCAGTTCTTCTCTCTGTTCTTCGCCTCTTTGCATAAGCTCGCTCGCAAACTGTCGGGCGTCTTTTTTGGCCACCTCGCCTCTGCCGACCAGTTCCTCAACCACTTCCTCCACTTTTTCCCGTGAATACAATAAAAACCCTAATCCTAAATTGATTGTCTTTTCAAATGCGTTTGACATAATATACACTCCCTCTTAATTTAATAGGCTTTCTGCCAAATTTAAGGATTCAAAGGCGCTGTCCCGGTCGGAACCGAGTATTATTTGAATAGATGTTCCGAGCAAAGCTCCAAGAACTAATTTAGCTACCGTTTGGGGAGAATATCCAAGATATCTTTTATTGATTTTCGTGCAGGTCAATAGGTTTCTTTCAATAATCTCCGTCAGCTCAGTAAATAAGCTGTCTAGTTGTTCTCTAAAAGACGGAATCCATAAAGCCTGTGCTATAAAATCAATAAAAAGTTTCAAAAGTTTTGGTTTATCCCTGATCAGTTCCTTAAAGAACCTCACAAGGGACGCGAGCTTTTCTTTCTCACCCATGACAGATTCTAAATTTCCTTCTATTTCATGTAAGTATTGGAGTCTCATCATATTGATAACTTCAATGAATAATTTTTCTTTATTCTTATAGTAGTATGTCAGTTGGCTTAACGCGACTCCGGCTTCCTCGGCAATATTTCGCATGGATACATTAGCATAGCCTCTTGTAGAAAGACATTCAAAGGCCGTTATAAGAATTTTCTCAGATGGGTTTGTTTTATCCGTCTTTTGTTGCATGTGGCACCTCCAAAATCATGGTCGTACGTACGTCCTATTTTATTAAATTATTTTAGCAATGTCAAGTAACCTGGCATTGATTAAATGTCGGTCGCACACTCGTGACTTTAGTCATGAGTAAGAGTTTGTCCATTATGATGGTGTAAAATTGGTGGTGGTCTGAAGCAGGAAAGCCATCCCTCCCTCTGGTAGATAAGAAGTAAAACAATTTCAATCACCAGAAGAAAAAAAAGATGACTCACTATCAGGTTACCGTAGTTCGTGATCTCTTGCAAGGGTTATTTGTCCGCGATGATGGCCTGGCCCGGTTGGTGGAGGACATAGTGAACCAGATACTCGATGCCTAGGCCGCCGAGCAACTTAGGGCCAGGCCCTACGACGCACCGAAGAGCGGCAGGGGTACCGCAACGGATACCGGGATAAATCGCTCAAGTCCCGCGTAGGAGAACTTGGACTTATGGTTCCCCCTGCCCGCCGGCAGGCAGGCCGGCTGCGGAGCGGGCACTTCTCCACGGAACTTTTTGCGCGGTACCAGCGGAGCGAGCAGGCGCTCTTGCTGGCCATGGTCGAGATGGTCGTCAACGGGGTGTCCACCAGGAAGGTGAGGGCCGTCGTTGAAGAGCTGTGCGGCACTAAAGTTCTCCAAATCCACCGTATCCAGCCTATGCAAGGGGTTGGACGACATCGTGAAGGAATGGAACGGTCGAAACTTAAGCGGCCAGGAGTACCCCTTCTTGCTGGTGGATGCCCTCGTCATCCGGGTGCGCAAGGGCGGCCGGGTGCGGCTCTTAAGCGTGCTCATCGCCACCGGGATCAACCAGGAGGGCTGCCGGGAGATTTTAGGCTTATGCTTGGAGACAGCGAATCTTAAGGCCACCTGGTCGGAGTTCTTCGGCTGACTCAAGGCGCGCGGTCTCAAAGGAGTAGACCTGGTCGTTTCAGATGATCACAAGGGCTTGGTCAACGCGATAGAGATGCACTTTCAGGGGGCCACCTGGTAGCGGTGCCAGACGCACTTTATCCGGAAACCAATTCTTGCGGGATGGCCGGCTGGAGATAGATAACAACCGGGCGGAACGTTCAATTAAACCTTTCGTGATCGGCAGGAAAAACTTCTTGTTCTCCAATACTCCCAGGGGCGCTAAAGGCAGTGCGATTATTTACAGTATTATCGAAACAGCCAAAGAGAATAATCTCAAACCATTCAACTACTTGACCTATTTGTTCGAGCAACTGCCTAATGCAGATACTACAGGTAACGCTGCCGCTATTGACAGTTTATTGCCTTGGTCAGATACATTGCCAGATAACTGCCGCATACCTCAATATGCCCAAAAAGAAAATACCCCAAAATTCTCTTGAGGTACAGGTCTGCCTTTTCCCGCTTAAACTGATGGGGTATCAGCATAAGCGTCATACCATGCTGGAGCGTTTTAGTCTGCTGGCTTTGAAAGTGTCACCCGCACTTACATTCTTTCCTTATAGATCTATTTTGCTTATTTTATTTAAGAAAATCTTCCCCATATATTTCCTTAAGAAGAGAAATACCCTTTCTAATAATCTGCAGCGGCTTATGTCTTTATTTTAATTTCAGTATGGTCGACATGGCTGCCAACAGGTACGGTAATGTAATAATGATTTATCTTGGAGCGATCAGCAGCGCCTTAATAATCCTGTTTATTTCAAGCATTGGCTCCGGGCTTTCTTTTTTCAGGTTCCGGGGAGAGAATACAATGCCGGTTATAGGATTCAGCTATGCAGCTAAAACCCTTGTAAGCGACCTTCTTCCGCATAATTATTACGACGTCTGGTATCTTAGTCTGACAGTTCAAATCATGGTCCTTTATTTGATAATCCTACTAATCAAGCAGGTTGATTCAGCAAATAATTTATTCTACGGTTTCAGGGGGGGAACAAGTTATTACCCGCTGTTTGCTTTACGCAAAAGCATACCTGGCGTGCGGGACATGCTGCGCCAATAAAAGGATGAATAAATAGACACTTGGCGTTTGGAATAAAAGAGTTTGGCTGGTTTAAAGCAAAATAGATAGTTTTATTGAAAACAGCGAGGGAGGATATAACCCTTACTGGCTTTTTTAAAAGGACTGCTCATTGCCAAAAAGGCTTTTTTCTTGACATAAAAACGGTATTTTTTGTATAATTGGTTCAAGAAAGTACTTGATAGATATTTGTTTGAAAATCAGGGAAAGCCGGCAATTGCTCTTCTTGGCCGGCTTCATGTTTGGAGGTTAATTAATGACAGGGAAGGAGATCAGAAATAAATTTTTAAAGTTTTTTGAAAAGCGCGGGCATCTTATTATGCCGAGCGCCTCCCTAATACCTGCGAACGATCCCAGCATTCTCTGGACGGCAGCGGGTATGGTTCCTTTTAAACCTTACTTTACCGGCGCAATTACTCCTGTTGCCCGGCGGATCACTACCTGTCAAAAATGCCTGCGCACGCCGGATATTGAATCTGTCGGAATGACCTCCCGTCATCATACATATTTTGAGATGCTCGGTAATTTTTCTTTCGGGGATTATTTTAAAGAAGAGGCAATTCCCTGGGCCTGGGAATTTGTGACTGATCATTTAAAACTGGACGCTGCCAGGCTCTGGGTAACCATTTATCTTGACGACGACGAGTCTTATCAGATATGGCGCGAAAAAGCAGGAATTCCCGCGGAAAGAATCGTGCGAATGGATAAGGATACAAACTTTTGGGAAATAGGAATTGGGCCGTGCGGCCCCTGTTCAGAAATATATATCGATTTGGGCAGGGATCGGGGCTGTGATTCCGGCAACTGCGGTGTGGGGTGCGAATGCGACCGGTTTTTAGAGATCTGGAATCTTGTCTTTATACAATATTTCCGTGATGAAGCAGGGAATTATACACCTTTAACCTTAAAAGGAATCGATACTGGTATGGGCCTGGAAAGAGTCGCTTCAGTCTGTCAAAACGTCCCTACAAACTTTGACACAGATCTTTTTCGTGAAATAATCGATTTTGTCGCAGCGATTGTTAACAGAAAGTACGGCGCAGATAATAAAACTGATTTGGCTTTAAAAGTAATTGCCGATCACAGCAGGGCAGTTACCTTCGCTGTGGCTGACGGGGCTTTTCCCTCAAATGAGGGCAGGGGTTATGTTTTAAGGCGCCTTCTGAGAAGAGCCATGCGCTTTGGACGGCTCCTCGGTTTTGAAAGGCCTTTTTTGTCACAGGTGTCGGAAATCGTTATAGAACAGATGCACGATATATACCCGGAGCTTGCAAAAAACAGGGACAACATAGTTTCAATAATTCTCCAGGAGGAAACCCGTTTTGAACAGACTCTTGTTCAGGGCCTTGATATATTGGAAAGCTTGATTCGCAAGGCGAGGAAAGACAATAGCGATTCGATAGACGGGGAAGATGCATTCCGCCTTTATGATACATATGGTTTCCCCTTTGAACTTACAAAAGAAGTGGCTGCCGAAGCAGGTATTGATATTGAAGAGAACAATTTTTATAAAGCGCTTGAAGAACAGCGCCAGCGGGCGCGTAAATCCAGACAGGAAACGGAGTATTTGTCAGAGGACAAAGCTTTTTACAAAGCAATCAGAGAGAGTTTCGGAGAAACCGGGTTTGTGGGATATGAGATATTAGACTCTGAAAGTCGTATTTTATCTCTTGCCAAAGAAAAAAGACCCGTAAAGGAAGCTTTTACGGACGAAGAAATAGAATTGGTTTTGGATGTTACACCATGTTATGCGGAATCAGGCGGCCAGATCAATGATTTAGCAGTGATTACAAGCTCTGGATGCAGTATTGAAATATTTGCTGTTCAAAAGCCGGTGGAAGGCATTTACGTGCATTACGGAAAGGTAAAAGAAGGAGTAATCAGAGAAAATGATCTAGTAAGTGTTCATGTAGACAAGGTCAGGCGAATGGAAACTGCCAGGAACCATACAGCCACACACCTGCTTCACAAAGCTCTAAAAATTGTGCTGGGAGATAATGTTAACCAGGCAGGTTCGCTTGTCTTGCCCGAACGGCTCAGGTTTGACTTTACATATCCGCGTTCTGTGTCTGAAGACGAGCTGGCCCAGGTTGAAAAGATAGTGAACGAAACTATTTTGTCAGGACTGCAGGTTGAAACATTAATTACTTCCTTTGACGAAGCCAAGTCTTTCGGCGCAACGGCATTATTTGGCGAGAAATACGGCGACAAAGTACGTGTGGTAAATATCGGCGGCTACAGTCTTGAACTGTGCGGCGGTACGCATGTTAAAAATACAAATGAAATCGGGTTATTCAAACTATTGAGCGAAAGCAGTGTTGGAGCCGGAATTAGACGTCTGGAAGCTATCAGCGGAAAAGGAACATTCCAGTATCTGACTGCCTTAGATGATCAGATAAACAGGATCAGCAACATTCTCAAAACGGCTCCTGGAGATCTGACAAACAGGGTTGAGAGTGTGATCATGGAAATGAAAGAGCTTGAGCAGCAAAACGAGCAGCTCCGCACACGGCTGGCCTATTACGAAGTTCAGGCAATGCTTGCAAATGTCAAGGATCTTAATGGGATTAAACTTTTGACGGCCAGAACTGAAGCGGGGGATGTGGACGATTTGCGTTCTATGATTGACTTGCTGCGCGGCAAATTGCATTCCGGAATAATTGTTTTGGGAAGTCACTCGGGAAACCGGGTAAATTTGGTTGCTGCCATAACAAGGGATCTATTGCCTCTTGGTTTACATGCGGGTAAGCTTATCAAGGAGTTAGCTTCCATTATAGACGGCGGCGGAGGGGGAAAACCAGAAATGGCGCAGGCCGGCGGAAAAGATCCTTCACGGCTTCAGGAAGCGTTGGACAAAGTTTATTTAATTGCTTCAAGACAGTTAAACATAAAAGCTTAAACGTCGTTAAAAGGGGGCTAAAAACATGGCCGAGAAATTTTCCGAGCATACAGTAATGTTCAATAAAGCCAAAGTCGAAAAAAATAAAGCTAGGGAAATACTGTTCAAGGTCTGCGAATCACTAAAAGAAAAAGGATATAACCCGATAAATCAGCTTGTGGGTTACCTGATTTCCGGTGATCCGGCGTACATTACCGGTCATAATAATGCCAGGAACCTGATCCGCCAGTTGGAGAGGGATGAACTGATGGAAGAGCTTGTCAGGCATTACCTGGAATTATAGGTGAAAGGATTGCCGCCTTGGAATATCGCAGGTTGGGAAACACCGGTATCCTGGTTTCCAGATTGTGCTTCGGGGCTCTTACAATAGGCCCTTTTCAGGCAAATCTTCCACTTGAGCAAGGCGCTCAAATAATCCGTTATGCTCTTGAATCAGGCGTAAATTTTATTGATACTGCTCAGCTATACGCTACTTATCCTTATATCAGAAAAGCTATCGAGGGTATTAAAAATAAAGTTGTCATAGCTACAAAGTCTTATGCTTATACGGCCAATGATATGCGAAGCAGTCTTGAAGAAGCCCTTCGTTCTATCAATCGGGATTATATCGATATTTTTTTATTGCATGAGCAGGAATCAATTTTAACCATGAAAGGACACTGGGAGGCTGTTGAATATCTTGTAAAAGCCAAAAATTCAGGGCTTGTAAGGGCAATAGGCATATCAACACATTCAGTTGAGGCGGTTAAGGCCGCTTTTTTAATTCCGGAGTTCGAAATTATTCATCCCTTAATTAATATGGCGGGTATAGGAATAAAAGACGGCACGCAGGAGGAAATGTTGGCTTCTATTCAAGAGGCGGCATGGTATGGCAAAGGATTGTACGGGATGAAAGCATTAGGGGGAGGAAATCTTCTGGATCAGGTTGATCAAGCGCTGGATTTCGTAATCTCAATACCTCAACTAGCTTCTATAGCAGTGGGAATGTCGAGTTCCTGGGAAGTAGATTTCAATATATCTTTTTTTTCCGGCCGTGAAATAAGTAAAGAACTGCGTGAAAGAGTAAGCAGGCAAAAAAGAAAGTTGCTGATCGAAAGTTGGTGTACCGGTTGCGGGCAGTGTATCGAAAAATGTGATCTTAGAGCAATCAAATTGATTGGGAATAGACCGGTTGTCAATCAGGAACTTTGCCGTCTGTGCGGGTATTGCGGATCAGTATGTCCGGATTTGTGCATCAGGGTCGTCTGAAGGAGGATTTCTTTTTGCGCATCATGGGCCTCGATGTAGGTGAAAAGACTATCGGCGTTGCGGTAAGCGATCCTTTGGGCTGTATAGCCCAGGGTGTTAAAACTATCCTGCGCGGCGGTCCTGTACTGGATGATATTAAAAATATAAAGGAACTAACCAGGCAATATGATATTGAATTGATCGTCGTTGGCTTGCCCCGCAACATGAACGGCGCCTTGGGTGAGCAGGGGAATAAAATACTCAAGTTTGTGGAGAAGCTAAAGGATAACCTTAATCTTGATGTTGAAATTTGGGACGAGAGGTTAAGCACGGTAGCAGCGGAAAAAATGCTGCTTTCCGCAAACGTCAGCAGGAGAAGGCGTAAAAAAGTTATTGACAAACTGGCTGCGGTAATCATACTCCAAAATTATCTTGATTCCCGTTATAATTCACGATAACTTAAAAATGTTCAAGATAAGGGATATTTTCTTGACAAATGTCTGCCATTAAGAATAAGCTTTACAAAAAAAGGAGTGATCAAGATGACCAATGGTGAATCGGAAGAGGAACGCATTATAACTCTCGTAGACGAAAATGGCGAGGAAGAAGATTATGAGGTAATTGATATTGTAGAAATGGAAGATGCTCAATATGCCGTCCTTCTGGCAGTTGAAGAGAATGCTGATGAAGAAAATGAGGGCGAAGTAATCATATTAAAATTTGGCAAAGACGATACTGGCAGCGATGTCCTGGTGACTATTGAAGATGACGAGGAGTGGGAAAGAGTAGCTGATGCCTGGGAAGAAAAACTTGTTGATGAAGCTGAATAAATACTGTCGGTAGATTAATAGTCATTATGAATGACTGAATAAAAAGCCGGCTTTTTAATTTTTGCTTATCCAGTCCTGTTTTCTATCGGGAGATGAAAAAATGAAGCTTCGTTTTCCCGTGATTTTCGTGCTGATTGTGATAATAGTTATATTAAGCGGCCTGGGAGCGAGTTATGTTTTTGCCGGAACAGACAGGGTCATTCCGGGAGTTGAAGTGCGAGACATTAAACTCCAGGGCCTGAATCACGGAGAATGTCTAAATGTATTAGAACAGCTGCAGAAGAAAATGCTTGCGACATCTATAGTACTTAAATGCAAGGAACGGCAGATGGTTATTCCCCTCCGGGATTTGGACTTTTGTATAGACATTCAGGCAACCGCAGATGATGCCCTCAGCATTGGCAGGACCGGCGCCATTTTCAGCAGGCTGAAAAAAAGGCTGACAGTTAAACAGCGCGGTTATAAACTTCCCTTAAGACTGTTAATAAATAAGAATAAATTTGAGCAAAAGGTAAAGATCTTTAATTCAACCATTGGCAGCCCTGCAAAGGATGCTGCCTTTCGTGTAAGTAAAGCCGACCGCATAGAAGTTATTCCCGGACATAATGGTATAGGCGTGAGCCCTGAGACTGCCTACAGGCAGCTTGTAGATTATCTTGTTAAAAATAAAGGCAAGCCTGAGCTCGATTTAAACCTGGTCATAATTAAACCTAACCGCACGACCGAGATGGTTGAATCAATGGGGCTTAAAGGTCTTCTTGCGTATCATACAACCTCTTTTGATCCGGGCAATGTTGGACGGACATATAATATAAGGGTTGCCGCCAATGCCCTTGATGGCCTGCTGGTCCCGCCCGGCCAGGAAGTATCATTTAACAAGGTAGTCGGACCCCGAAGTACTGAAGCAGGGTACAAAAACGCAAAGGTAATTATTAATGATGAATTTGTTGATGGGATCGGAGGAGGAGTCTGTCAGGTAAGCACTACGCTCTATAATGCCATAATACTCAGCAACCTTGAGATTCTTGAACGTACAAATCATTCACTCCCGATCCCTTATGTCCCGATTGGGCGTGATGCAACTGTTGTATATGGCTTATCAGATTTAAGATTTCGCAATAATACAGAGAGCTTTATATACATCAGATCCTTTGTCAGCGGGGGTTATTTGACATTTAAAATATACGGAAACACCGATTACAAGTTGCCGGTCAGCATAAGCACAAAAATTGTTAAAGTATTTGAACCAAAGACAATTCTTAAAGATGACCCCAACTTGAAAAAAGGAGAGCAGGTTGTCAAACAGCAAGGGTCTAAAGGATATGAGGTAGTTGCAAACCGGATAACCTGGGAAAAAGGCGTCCGGAAGATAGAACCTTTACCAAAAAGCATTTACCGTACCGTGAATAAAATAATTGCTGTGGGTATAAAAGAAGAAGATGAAGTTCCTGTTGTATTACCGCCGGATGCAAATCTGCCTGAAATCTATCAGCAACAACCGGCAAACGAGGATCTGCCACAGCAATCTCAGGACAGCAATAATACTCCGGCAGGGAATAGCCGGGGGTAAGTATTAATAAACAGCGGTTAGTTTTTTATGAAAGAGAAAAAGAAAAAAATCACATGAGTAAAAATCCAAATTATAAAAAAGCGGCCTTTTATTTTATATTAGTAATATTTGTACTATTAATATCCTTTTATTCATTGATTAACAATCTTTTACTGCCGGCAGACCCGTCCGATAAAACCGGACATGTTCAAATTACCATTCCCTCAAACACCACAAGCGCCAGCATTGCTAAATCACTATCCGAAAACAAGCTGATTAAAAGTTCCTTTGCTTTTGTCTTATACACACGTTTAAAGGGTTTGGACAGCCGTCTTAAAGCCGGAGATTATCTCTTTAGGTTTAATCAATCAACTCCTGAAATTATAAATCAGATTGTTGCGGGAAAAGAGACTTACCATAAGGTAACCATTCCGGAAGGATACAACATCAAACAGATTGCGGAACTATTAAGCAATGAAAAGATCATCAATAAGGAAGCATTTTATAGCGAAACTAATTCCGGAACATTTGATTATGATTTTTTAACTGATTACCCGGACGTACAAAACAAATTAGAAGGCTACCTGTTTCCTGATACCTATTATTTCAGCAAGGGGGTTTCCGCGCATGGCGTTATTGAACTGATGCTTCATCGCTTTGCTGAAAAAATAAAAACCTTAAACTATATACAAAAAGCTCAAAAAGAGGGGTTTACTCTTCATCAGGCTTTAACTATTGCTTCTATGGTCGAAAAGGAAGCAAGATCAGCAGAAGAACGTCCGATAATAGCAGGGGTGATTAAAAACCGCCTGCGCAGGAATATGCCTTTACAGGTAGATGCAACAATTCAGTTCGCTCTTGGCCGTCAGGAGCCAAAATTATATTATAAGGATCTTGAAATTGATTCCCCTTATAACACATATAGAAATAACGGATTTCCTCCCGGACCTATTGCTTCTCCCGGGGAAGCGTCACTACTGGCTGTTGTGAGCCCTATAAAAACTGATTATCTTTATTATGTTGCAAAATCAGATGGTACGCATGCCTTCGCAAAAACCCTTCAAGAACATATAGCAAATGTGAATAAATACCAGCATTGATGTATATAACCGGATGTTTTCTGGCTATTCTGTATGTTAAAGTGCGGAATTAAAAGGAACAGGAAATGAATCTTTTAACCGGAAAACGTGTGGTTTTGGTTTTTTATTTTATATTAGTCCCTTTTATTTTGCTTTTATTCCGTTTATGTTTTATTCAGGTTGAAAAGGGAGACTATTATACAGCCAAAGTAATCAGGAGTGAAACACAAACTGTTCCATTAGAAGAATTTCCCCGTGGAGATATCCTGGATAGAAACATGTGTTCGCTGACCGGGCCAGTTGTTTCCAACCGGCTGATAATTTTTCCGCTTTTAATAAGCGATCCTGATTTGCTTTCAAAAGAATTAGCCGCAATTCTAAAAGTCGATCGCGATAGTCTTTTAACCGCCCTAAGTAAAGATCCATGCGTACTTCCATATAAAATTACACCATCCACTGCCAAGGTAATCCGGCAGATGAACTGGCCGGGTGTATTGGTCTTGCCCGTAACCCAGCGCTATGGAGCGGAGCCGTTAGCGGTTCAGGTGGTCGGACATCTTGGCAGGATTCAAACTAAGGAAGAGATTAGCCTAAAAAAAAATAGAGACGGTTTTAGGCTTGACGACTGGGTAGGGAGGACCGGACTTGAATTATATTACAACAGTGAGTTGATGGCCAGCGCTGCCAGCGGATATGCAAGGATTTATATGGATGCGCGTTCTAAATTTCTAAAAGGGCTTGGCATTGAGGTTAATTACAAACATGTCGACGGAGGCAGAGTAAACCTTGTCACAACTATAGACTCAAATATACAGCGGATTGTCGAAAAAACAATGAACGGACACATAAAAAACGGCGCTGTTGTTGTGATGGACGTCAAAACAGGCGACCTTCTGGCGATGGGCAGCCGTCCGGAGTACAATCCTGAGCCGCTTAAAATTGAGGAATATTTAAAAGGAAATCCGGAAGCTTTTTTAGACCAGTGTACAATGCTTTTTCCCCCTGGATCGCTTTTTAAAATTATTACCGCATGTGCAGCTTTACAAAATGGCTGTGTTGCACAGGACGACTATTTTTATTGCGGCGGTATTGAAGAAAAACCAATACGTTGTTGGAACGGGAATGGACATGGTAAAATATCTTTCAGCAATGCCTTTGCACAGTCATGTAACCCTGTCTTTGTTAAGGTCGCCCAAAAATTGGGTCCGGAAAAACTGATCGCCTGCGCAAGAAGTTTTGGCCTTAATAACCAAAAAATAATTGGCTATGACAAGCCATATGATAAACTACAGAACCTGGAACTAATTGCATCTCCATATAACCTCGCCAACAGCAGCGTCGGGCAGGGGCCCGTATTGGCGACACCGGTTCAGATCTCTGCTATGATGAACACTATTGCCAACGATGGTGTCTATATGCAGCCAAGGTTGGTCAGAGAACTTCGAACAAACGACGGAATTATCAAAAGCTCTTTTCCTGTCATGGAAGGCTCACGGACAATTTCTCTGCAGGCAGCTTTGGAGTTAAAAAAATTGCTAACCCTGGTTACCACAGAAGGGATTGGCAGAGAAGCATATGTTAATGGATACGGCAGCGCTGGTAAAACAGGTACGGCAGAGCTAGGAGAAGAAGGAAAGGGTATTTACTCCTGGTTTTGCGGTTATGCCCCTCTTGATCAACCAAGATTTGTGGTTACTGTTCTTGTCAAGGAAGGAATAAAGGACGGACAAACTGCCGCTCCGGTTTTTAGAGAAATTATGGGCCGGATATTAACGCAATAGCAATTGTTAACCAAATAGTTTCATGTTATAATACATTATTTGTTTAAAAAAGGAGCCTGCTGAAATTGAAATTATTTGACCGCACAGTTTCTAATAAATTGGAAGAATTAATTAACGAGGTTACCGCCCTTGAACCAGATAAATTAATTAAATGGGAACTTATTGATGAATTGCCGGAACCATGCATAACAAATTATGAAGGCAATGAGTTCATCCCAAAAATTATTATATCAAAGAGTTTAATTGATGAAAACAGTGACTATTTGACGCCGGAAGCTGAAATTATGCTTGCGCATGAGTTATTGCATATATTTTTAGGGAGAAAGAAGTACCCAAGAGTCTTTTCAATAAAGGCAATAAATAATCCAATAAACCATATTATGGCAGATTTAATCTGTGATCTGGCAGAAAACAACCTGGTTTTTAAAGAACTCGAAAATAGAAATTTTAACCTGGACTTATATAAAGAAGGATTTAACAAGTATTTTTATAATTGGGAACTGGAAGATCCTGCCGACGCAAGACTTCATATAATAAAAGCCTTTAGAGCGGCAATATTTTATCTCTACCTGAAGGATGAAGAAACTTTTATCTACCTTGAAAATAATTTTCCGAATACAGTTCAAACAGCTTTAAAGCTTGCAGATATTATGCAGCTGTCAAATCCGCAGTCGCCTGATAATTGCAGAAGATGTATGATTAAAATTATACGTCTGGTAGATGATTTGACTACCGCCATACCTGCTTTCGCAATTAGATTGGGAATTGATTTGGTGCTTTCTGAACGGCAGTTGGCTTCTTATGCTTCACAATATATAAGATGCCAAAGAACACCGGCAGGTATGATTGGAAATGCTGTT
>DMZI01000018.1:0-52880 GCA_003485325.1 Desulfotomaculum sp. | reverse complement strand
AAATGCTGTTGATTTAATCCAATTAGTTTTTATAGACGGATTCTACTTCAGTTTTATGACGCTTGATGACGATACGATTTTAAAAGATCTCAACGAGGAAATCAGAGCAAATACTTTGAAAGACTTTTTAGACACATTTAGTATAACTTATGCTTTAAGATGAGCGCCTTAGTAACCAGTCAGTGAACCCGGCAGGCACGGCATCATCATCGCTCACTTAAGATGCTTAAGCGCCGGCAGTAGCGCGGCTCGCTTTAAGCCGGATCAGCGGAGCTCCAAAGAAGGCGGCGCCGCTGGCTTCGAGCCTTAAGTCCGTTTATCCTCCCTTTTTTTATTTCATTTTCTGTTTTTTAAAAGCCATACCTTAATTTTTAATCCTTTTGTACCGATACGACAATAGAGACTATATAGCCGGTTGCAGTATGCCTTTTTAAGAGTTACTGCGTTTTTATTATTTTAAGGCAGTGACGAATTATGGAAAAATTTATTGATTATTATGAAATACTGCAGGTAAGCCCCGACGCCAGCCGGGAAAATATTAAAAAATCATACCGGCGGCTTACCAAAGTCTATCATCCTGACACAGGAAACAAGGATGATCAGATTATGAAAATAATAAACGAGGCATATGAGAACCTTTCTGATTCAGAAAAAAGATACGATTACGATGAAATATACAGAAAGTATTATGACGAACCGGTTGAAGAAAAATATGAATTCCAGACTAATGACCACACTCCTGAAGTCCAGAATTATTCTTTTGCAAAAGAATTAAATTTAAAAGATTATCGCGAAAAAATTATTTTAACAGGAATGGTATGCCTTGTTATTTTAATCATGTTCCTGATTTTAGGATGGGCGGTTAACGGAATGAAAATTGTCATGCAAAAAAAACGCCTTAAATCAGTGCCTGATCTATCATTGTCTAATATTGCTTTAATTAATTTTAACGCGGTAAACCGAAGTACAAAAGGTTTCAATAAATTGGATAATGCTTTAAACTATTTTAACAGGGCAATTGTTTTGGATTCAAAAAACTTGTTGTCTTTTATAGACGATTCTTTATATGAAGATAACGGTGTTGAGGGCATAAAGAAGCTGGATAGGGAAAAATCCTGGGCGAAAAAAGCCAGTTTTTCTCTTGGCTCGACTGAGGATGAAGTAAAGGAGGTCATGGGCGCTCCGGAAAGCATAAGTTACAATACATGGTCTTACGGTTTGTCTGCGATAGTTTTTAACAATAATGGTATGGTAATCGGCTGGAATGAAGTTGATCAGGATATAAAAGCCAGCATGGGAGAAAAGGACCCTCTGGCAAAACCTTTTAGCCTCGGCTCAAATAAAAATGATGTGATTGCAGCCATGGGTACACCAACCGGAATAATTTCCGATACAACGTGGTATTACAGTTTATCATCTGTCAGGTTTAACAGTGAAGGGAAAGTGGCCGGATGGAATGAATCAAATCTGGCTCTCAAAGTCAGCCTTGGCAAAAAAAAGGAGTCGGCTAAACCATTCGGAAAGGGTTCAACAAAGCAGGATGTCATATATGCAATGGGAACTCCTACAGGCATAATTTACGATTTATGGTACTATGGTTCATCTTCCGTCAAATTCAGCCTGGCCGGCAGGGTTGAAGATTGGAATGAAGTTGATGTGGCATTAAAAGCTGTGTAGTTTCTATAGGTTAATTCCCGGGAATTTCTGTGCCAGCCAATCGAAGAAGGCCTCCCATACTTTTCTGTAATGCTCTGTATACTCGTGGTTCGCCCCTTCTATGAAAACTAATTTTTTAGGCCAACCGGCTGAGTTATAAATTGTTGTCGCTTCGGTAGGCGGGACTACAATATCGGCGGTTCCCTGAATGACCAAAAAAGGGCGTGGTGAAATCTTCGGACATAAAGCCGTAAAGTTATATTTTTCCACGTCATATATAAAGTCTTTTTTAAGGTAAATTAAATCCGGTTTTTGACCAAGAACCACGTAATCTCCTTTAATTTCGTCCGCAGAATTTTTACCCCTGAGAATTAACTTTTGTATTTGAGCGGGCGCGGACCATGTGCAGACACCTTTAACTCTATTATCACCGGCTGCCTGGCATATCGCGGTTGTACCTCCAAAACTCCGGCCTTGAGTTACTATACGTGTGAACCCCTTCTCAACACACCAGTTGACGGCGCATGTCAAATCATCGATCTGCCTGGTAAGGGTCATCTCTTCTAAAATGCCTTCACTGGCGCCAAGCCCTGTGAAGTCAAATAAGAGAACAGACCAACCTCTTTCATTGAGTTCTTTCCCCATTTCGAGAGCTTTGCCTCGTCCTTCTTTGCTGCCGGAGAGCCCGTGGCAGACTATAACAATCGATTTACTGTTAATGGCAGGTCTGCAAAGTATTCCTGACAGTCTTAAATTCCGAGAATTATGAAACGTCACTTTCTCCTCGTTCATAAAGAACCTCCTTTTTGTTATATTTCTCTTTGTCCTTAAAATTTCCTTTCTTGTCTTTTTATAACGCCTGTGTTATAATCGCTTAGTTTAGTTGTTCCACCCTGCTCTATCTGACAAACACAATTAAAGAGTTAGAAATCAAAATGGATAGGGCCGCATAGTCCATAGGGAGGTGTTAAAGACGGTAAATTACGAGTCTCTTTTTATTCTTCGGCCTGATCTTGATGAAGAAAAGATTGCTGAAATGATGGAAAAGTTCAGGGTTCTCATCGAAAACAACGGTGGAGAAGTAACCAGGCTTGATAAATGGGGCAGGCGCCGCCTGGCCTATGAAATCAAGCGCTTGCATGAAGGACTGTACATCATCCTGCAGTTTAAAGCTGATCAGGCTGTCGTAAGGGAACTGGATCGTGTGTTTAAGATCACCGATGAAGTAATTCGCCACATAATAAAACGGGAAGCTTCGTAGGTATGAGTTCAGGAACAGAAAGAATTAGGGTGGTTGGGAATGCTAAATAAGATTATCTTAATTGGAAGGCTAACCAGAGACCCAGAGTTGCGTTATACACCTGGAGGTGTAGCTGTCGCGCATTTGGTTCTGGCTGTGGATAGACCGTTCACAAACAAGCAGGGTGAGCGGGAAACAGATTTTATTGATGTGGTAGTATGGCAAAAACAAGCCGAAAACTGCGCAAATTTCTTAGGAAAAGGACGGTTGATCGCCGTTGAAGGACGGCTGCAGATTCGTTCATATGACGACAATCAAGGCGTACGGCGCAGGGCAGCGGAAGTAATTGCAGAAAATGTGCGTTTTCTCGATCGTGCAAAGGATAGCTCATCTGCAGTTAATTCTCAGTTTCAGGAAGGCGCGCTGGGTGAAGAAATATCCTATAATGAAAAAGATATTCCGTTTTAAAAAGAGATACCTGGAGGTGTAAAAAAAGAATTGGTTGCAAAAAGAGAAAAAGGCCGCAAAGCAAAAAAGCGTGTCTGCAGCTTTTGCATTGATAAAGTAAATTCTATAGACTATAAGGACGTGCCTCGTTTAAAAAAATATATTACCGAACGCGGAAAAATATTGCCCCGTAGGGTTTCGGGAAATTGTGCCTGGCATCAGAGAATTCTGACAGCAGCTATTAAAAGGGCCAGGGTTATGGCTTTGATGCCATTTACTGCAGAATAGCTGTTGAAAGACGATTTATCAGGGGAACGTTAGGCGGTAGCAAACGCCGATTGTTCCCTTTTTTATTTTGTTTGGCATTGCGCCTAATTTATTGAAGCAGGAAAAAATACAGGGTTTGACGAATTAAAACTCTAAAAGAGAGAAGTTTATTTAGGAGGGTAGGTTTTGATCCCGATTAACCAGGAAACAGGCATAGCGAGAAATATAAGAGTTATTGAATGGCTTAAGGCAGATTTACTTACCTCTTTAGCCGCGCTGTTTAAAGGTATGCTCCAGGATAGTGAAGAATACTTGCTGGATGCGCTTGCCAGCCTAATCATTACCTGTTATGTTCTTGGACGGCGTCTTGGTCTTAGTTTTTCACGTCTGGATTTGACGCTGGAATCAAAACTCCAGAAAAATATTCATGAAAAACACGAACTTGAAAAATGGTATTCGGACCTATCCCTTTTACATGCTCACCTGACCGAGAAAAAGAGGTGATTAATTGGGTCAACGCTTAACAAGCAGGTTTTTTGTTGAAGGATTAGCTTGGGGCGCATTGACGGCGGTTTTTGAACTGCTTGCTTGGGTTCCTGATTTGACCCTTTTATGTAGTGTGTTTGCGCCTTTACCCCTGGCCATCGTCGTTAAACGCCGGGACTTGAAGACAGGCGCACTAGCTTTCCTGGTGGCCTGCTTATTCTTTTACCTTATAACACATGCGGGTTTACCAGACCTTATATTAATTCTGAAAATCGGGTTGCTTGGTTTATTGCTTGGCGTGCTTTTGAAAAATAATGTATCAACCGGGCGAAGCATAACGTTTTTTGTTTTATCAGCAGCGGCTTTAACCTTAATAAGTTTTTCGATTATCTTTTGGACCACGAAAATAAATGTGTTTGTTTTGAGTCAGGAAAACAGGTACTCTATGGAGCAAATACTGGGATCGTACGTCAACATGGGAACAGCTGAAGCGCCTTTGACTCAGGAAACCGTTCAAACAGTAAAAGAAGCAGTTAATCTGGCAAGTCAGCTGGTACCTGCCAATTCGGTTATATTATCAATGATAACTTCATTTGTCACTTACTTATTATCTTTAAGGGTATTAAAGAAGCTTGGAAGCAATGTTCCGGCATGGCTTCCATTCATAAGGTGGCAATTTCCCTGGTATCTAGTCTGGTCATTAATTGCCGGATTGGCAATGATTTTAGCCGGGGACTACTTTAACTGGTCGACAGTCAGCCTGATTGGCAGAAATATCTTCTACGTAGCAGGATTTATCTACTTTCTGGGAGGACTTTCCGTTGGAGCGTATTTTGCCGTCAAGTGGAAGTTATCCCTGGCAATAAAGTTATTGCTTGTTTTTTTAGGGATATTTTACGCTCCAGTCGCTTTAGCTTTTCTGATGATTTTGGGTATTATCGATTCTTTTATAAATTTGAGGTATGTTACAGAGTCAGGCGGGAGTCAGGGGAGGGAACATAAGTGAAAGTTATTTTACTGGAGGATGTAAAAAACCTTGGCAAGAAAGGTGATCTGGTACAGGTAGCCGAAGGGCATGCCCGCAATTACCTCCTGCCCAGAAAGTTAGCCGTGGAGGCGACTGAAGGAAAAATAAAACAACTGGCTGAGCTCCAGGAGGCTGCAGCCAGAAAGAAGCAACGCGAAGAAAGTGAAGCAAAGGATTTGGCCTGCAGGCTTGAATCGCTGTTAATCAAGGTATACAGCAGAGCAGGAGAAGGCGGAAAATTATTTGGTTCCATAAGCAATAAAGACATAGTTGATGCCTTGGTTAGGGATTATGGTATAGAAATAGACAAAAAAAAGATTATACTTAAAGAACCAATAAAAAAATTAGGTTTTTACTCTTTGCCGGTTAAGTTATATCCTTCTGTACATGTTAACCTTAGTGTTAATGTACTGTCGGATCAATAAAAAATACGAGAGGCTTAAAAGATATGGAATCTCTCCTATCCAAATTTAAAGCTGTCAAAAACGGATCCGGATACAAGTTTACGGTAGAGGAACAGCTTAGACGTCAGGTTGATGCGCTTTATGGTTTGGTAGCCAACCTGTACGGTTCCGATAAACTCGTTCTTCGAGCAGGGAAATTAAACGCCCTTAAATTAATGCGCTCGGATAAGCTTGAAGAAAGGGTGCTTGCACTGCAAAAGCTTGTTTTTGAAGACCCGACCTTTGAAACAGTTCCTTCTCTTGAAGATATTCCGGAGATATTGGAGCAAGTTGAAGAAGAAGTTGCTGATATACTGGCGAAAAGGACCGTTGAAGGGGAACTGGAGAAAAAAATTAATAAAAAACTACAGCAGCGCCATGACGACTATATGCATGAAATCAAGGTCCAGGTGCTTAAGGAAAGCACAAACCCGGAAAACGCCCATACTTTAAAAAAGCTTGCAATTATAGAGAAAATGGAGCAAAAGAAATTAGCCCGTTCTGCTATAGAGAGACTTCGTCCGTCCAGCATAGAAGAAATTGTCGGCCAGGAAAGAGCTTTAAAGTCGCTTTTAGCTAAAATGACCTCACCTTTCCCACAGCATATAATTCTTTACGGCCCGCCAGGCGTGGGAAAAACAACCGCTGCCAGGCTGGCTTTGGATGTTGCAAGGAATTCTGCGATCGGTCCATTCGAAAAGGATGCTCCTTTTATAGAAATCAGCGGTTCAACTTTAAGATGGGATCCCAGAGAGGTCACAAACCCGCTTCTGGGTTCTGTTCATGACCCAATCTACCAGGGAGCAAGGAGGGAACTGGCTGACAGCGGGATACCCGAGCCAAAATTCGGACTTGTCACTGAAGCCCACGGTGGTGTTTTGTTTATAGATGAAATTGGAGAGATGGATCCCCTGCTGCAGAATAAACTCCTCAAAGTTTTAGAAGATAAAAGGGTATTCTTTGAATCGTCCTATTATGATCCTCATGATCAAAGCATTCCGCAGTACGTGCGCAAAGTTTTTGAAGAAGGGGCGCCTGCCGACTTTCTTTTAATCGGGGCAACTACACAGGAAACTGATAATATTAATCCTGCCTTGCGTTCACGTTGCGCAGAAGTTTTTTTTGAACCGTTGACGCCAAGAGATATCCAAAGTATAGTCATTCAAGCTGCTAAAAAGTTGGATGTAATGCTGGAGGAAAATGTTGCCAGCGTGATCAGCCGGTACACAATTGACGGACGGAAAGCAGTTGGCATATTGGCCGATGCCTACAGCCTTGCCTGCTACAGAAAGCAGCAAGGGAGTTCCCAACTTATTGTTACTGAGCAGGATACATATGAAGTGATAAAGTTGGGCCGTCTTACACCGTATGATCTTCGTCAGTCAAGCAGCAACAGTGAAGTCGGGAAGGTTTTTGCACTCGGCGTATTTGGTTTTTTGGGTTCTTTGTTGGAGATTGAAGCGGTGGTATTTCCAAGCCGGAAAGAAGGCCGCGGAGCTATTCGTTTTAACGATACAGCAGGTTCTATGACAAAGGATTCTGTATTCAACGCCGCTTCTGTAATACGTAAAATAACTGGAAAAGATCTTACTGATTACGATGTTCATGT
This sequence comes from Desulfotomaculum sp., assembly GCA_003485325.1. Taxonomy (GTDB): domain Bacteria; phylum Bacillota; class Desulfotomaculia; order Desulfotomaculales; family Nap2-2B; genus 46-80. The sequence goes on along the minus strand of DMZI01000018.1, from coordinate 45,705 downwards.
AAACGTGGTAGGCGGCGGGCATATTGACGGTCCTTCTGCGGGGGCGGCAATATTCCTTGCTGTTTTAAGCGCCCTGCAGGAAAGGGCGCTGCCCCAGGACGTGGCTATTACGGGAGAACTGTCTATTCAGGGGAAAATTAAACCGGTAGGCAGCATACCGGAAAAGATCTACGGCGCCCGACAGGCGGGTATCAAAAGAATAATTATTCCCATGGACAACCTTCATGATGTGCCGCCGGACCTTACCGACATTGAGATTGTTCCCGTTTCCGCGGTTGAAGAAATGCTTGCATTCTTTGTCGGTTAGAAACCCACGGGCAGTATGATTATAAGGTGCCGAATAAATGACTGATGAGAGAGATAAATCGCTTCCTCAAAATATAGACGCCGAGCAGTCCGTAATTGGCGCGCTTTTTTTAGACCAGGGTTCAATTGCGAAAGTAGCGCGTTTTTTACGTGCGGAAGACTTTTACATGGAAAGCCACCGTAAGATCTATGAGGCTATCCTCCTTCTGGAGGAAAATGGCCACCCGGTTGATCTTATTACGGTGGTTAACTATTTGCGTGACACGGGTATACTTGATCGTATAGGCGGCGCCGCCTATGTCGCTTCCCTTGCAAGTATGCTCCCGACTGCTGCAAATGTTGAATATCACGCTCACATTGTTGAGGAAAAGGCGCTTTTAAGAAACCTGATCCAAATTGCAACAAGGATCGCTAATCTGGGGTATGAAGGAGAAGATGTTGAGCAGTTAATTGATCAGTCCGAAAAAATGATTTTGGAGTTAACTTCCCGCCGTGCGTCGTCTGCCTTTATTACAATGAAAGAACTTGTTATGCAGGTCTTAAAGTTTATCGAAGACAGATACCGAAATAAAGGCGCTATTTTAGGTGTTTCAAGCGGATTTATAGATATAGACAATTTGTGCTGTGGTTTGCAGCCAGGTGATTTAATAATCGTAGCCGGCAGGCCGGCAATGGGGAAAACGAGTTTTGGGCTGACGATTGCTCATCATGTTGCGCTCAGTCAGCGCCTCCCGGTGGCTGTATTCAGCCTGGAAATGTCTAAAGAACAGTTAGTACAGAGAGTGTTATGCTCAGAGGCGCAAGTTGACCAGCAAAAAGTCCGCAACGGCCTTCTTGATGAGAGTGACTGGGTAAAGCTGACCGAAGCAGCAACCAAACTGGCAAAAACTCCCCTTTATATTGATGATTCAGCTCTTTTATCGGTGCGTCAGGTGAGGGCTAAAGCCAGGCGCCTGCAGCTTGAAAAAGGATTGAGCCTGATTGTTATTGACTACCTGCAGTTGATGCAGTCAAGCCTGCGTGTGGAAAATAGGCAGCAGGAAATTTCACAAATTTCACGTTCCCTGAAAAGCCTGGCCAAAGATCTCCAAGTCCCTGTTGTTGCCTTAGCTCAGCTTAGCCGTCAGGTTGAGCAGAGGCAGGACAAAAGGCCGATTATGTCCGATTTAAGGGATAGCGGAAGCATAGAGCAGGATGCCGATATAGTGATGTTTATTTACAGGGATGAATATTACAAACCCGACACCGACAAAAAGAGTATTACAGAAATAATTATCGCAAAACAGCGCAACGGCCCCACCGGAACCGTTGAATTGGCCTTCGTAAAAGAATATACCCGCTTCTTGAACCTGTCAAAACTCAGGGACGGAGATGTTCCTTAACAAGCCGGCATTACGTCGTGAATGATAATGGTCTGTTCCCTTTGCATACCTACGCCTACAATTACTATAGGTACACCGGATAATGAAGCAAGCCTTTCAAGATAGCTTCTTGCTTCAGCAGGGAGATCACCGTAATTCCTGACATTGCTTATATCATCCTGCCAGCCCGGCATCTCTTCGTATACCGGTTCACATTCCGAGAGAACCTTTAAGCTGGCAGGAAAGTTCTTAAGCGTTTCACCTTTGTATCGGTAAGAAGAACATATCTTAACAGTTTTAAGTCCGGACAGTACATCTAATTTTGTAATAGCAAGAAAATCAAGTCCGTTTATACGGGCTGCGTAACGAGCCACTACACTGTCATACCAGCCACAGCGGCGCGGTCTTCCGGTAGTTGTCCCGTATTCGTTTCCGCATTCTCTGATCTTTTCTCCCATTGCATCCGTGAGTTCTGTAGGGAAAGGCCCTTCGCCGACGCGTGTTACATATGCTTTGGCTATTCCGACTACCCGGTTTATTCTGGTAGGTCCAATACCTGCTCCGATACAGGCTGCGCCTGCTATAGGATGAGAAGATGTTACAAAAGGATAAGTCCCATGATCAAGATCTAAAAGAGTTCCCTGGGCTCCTTCAAAAAGAATTTTTTTACCCTCATCCAGCGCTGTATTAATTATTACAGATACGTCTGCTACGTATGGTTTGAGAATTTCAGCATATTTGCTGTAAGCTTCCATTAATTCGGTGTAGTCAAACCCCTCTGCCCCGTAAATACTGATTAATAGTCTATTCTTTTCTTCAAGTACATATTTAAGACGGAATTTGAATTCTTCCGGATCAATCAGATCCGCAACCCTGATCCCCGCACGGGACGTCTTATCAGCATAGGTTGGCCCAATACCGCAGCAGGTCGTGCCTATCTTTTTGCTGCCCTTTTGTTTTTCCTCATATAAATCCAGCCGCCGGTGATAGGGCAGAATAAGATGGGCTCTTGGACTAATCCTCAGGAAATCAGTATTAATTCCTTGACTCTTAAGTTGTTTAATCTCTTCAATAAGGACCTCCGGATCGATAACCACTCCATTGCCGATCAGGCATGGTTTCCCGGGATAAAGAATCCCCGATGGTATTAGATGAAGTTTTAGTTCCCGTCCGTTAGCAACTACAGTATGTCCAGCATTGTTACCCCCCTGGTATCTGACTACCACATCAGCCCTGGCTGCCAAAAAGTCAGTAACTTTCCCCTTGCCTTCGTCTCCCCATTGCGTCCCTACTACTATTAAAGCGGACATATTAAATATTTTTACCTCCTAGTTTTTGGACGACCTGTTTAAAATTTCACGCGCAGCTATCACACCGGCCACCGAAGCCTGGACCAGGCCCCTGGTTATTCCGGCGCCATCACCTGCCGCGAACAAATTACTTGCCTGGGTTTCTAAAGATCTTGTCAGTGACAGGCGCGAGGAATAAAATTTTACTTCTACTCCATATAAAAGGGTATATCTGGAATAAACACCTGGAACAACCTGGTTAATGGCCTGAAGCATTTCCATTATTGCAACAAGGTGCCGGTAGGGAAAAACAAGGCTCAAGTCCCCCGGGGTGGCCTGTAACAAGGTGGGGACAGTCAGACTTTTTTTTAATCTTTCAGGAGTGCTGCGCTGACCCTTAATTAAATCGCCAAGCCTTTGTATAATTACGGAACCGCTTAGAAGATTTGATAAACTTGCTATGTACTTGCCGTATGAAGTTGGTTCCTTGAAGGGTTCTGTAAATGTCTTGCTTACAAGAACAGCGAAATTGGTATTATCAGTTTTTCTGTAAGCGTGAGTATGACCGTTAACTGTTACTACCCCGTCAGTGTTTTCCAGAACAACTTCCCCATTTGGATTCATACAGAAGGTGCGTACCCTATCATCAAAAGTTCTTGAATAATAAATAAATTTAGCCTCGTACAAAACAGTTGTCAAAGAATCCATTAAAGTAGCAGGAACTTCTACGCGTACGCCAATATCTACAGGGTTGATTACTGTGTTAAGTTTCAAACGTTGTGCTTCTTTAATCAACCATTCCGATCCCTCGCGTCCAGGAGCCATGACGACGTATTTTCCAGAAAAGACTTCACCATTATGTGTGCGCACACCTTTTACCCGCATATTTTCAACAATGACATTTTCAACGCTGCAGCAGGTCTGAATAATAACGCCGTGTTCCTGGAGGTAGTCCTGCATGTTTTTTAGAATGTCCTGACAACGTCCTGTTCCGATATGACGAATAGCTATAGGGATAAGCTTTAATTCCGCCTGGGCTGCTTTGTGCTGAAAGTCCTGTATTTTGTCGGTTTGATCAAGCCCAAAGACGTCCTTTGGCGCCCCAAATGCAACATATATGAGATCAATATAATTAATCAGTTCAGCTAATTCCGCTTCGCTTACATATTGCTCCAGGTTGCCGCCGACTTCGGTTGAAAGGGTCAATTTCCCGTCGCTGAATGCTCCTGCGCCGCCCCAACCGCAGATTGTAGAGCATGGTTTACAGTTAAAGCAGTTGACATTTTTCTCTCTAGCCAGGCAGATTCTATTTTGTATATTTTGACCCTTTTCAAGTATTAATATTTTCAGGTTTTGACAGTTTTTAACGAGTTCAAGGGCAGTAAAGATACCCGCCGGTCCTGCTCCGATAATTATAACGTCATATGTATTGTTCATTTTAGTCGCTTCCGTATAACTCTTTTTAATGGCATCACTATCTTAGCACCGGAAATTGCCTTATGTCAAGAAGACAGACTTTTCGGCAAAAGTTCCTTTCTTATATTTAACATCCGAATGCCGGCATGCATAGTTTAAGAAAATTATTCAGGATTTTTGCGGTAATACCCCAGATAAAGAACCTGTCGTATTCGAGATAATAGATAGGCAGGGACCAGCGTTTCTGCCAGGTTCTTTTATATGTAGGCGGTATTTTACCGAAGGGAAAATCGGAACTGTATTGTGTGGCAACGTCCGCATAACTTCTTGCCGGAGGGTTATTTTTTAGGAAGGAAAGCGGCACAGTAAATACTTCCTCTACCTCTTCTTTATTCGGAGCGATTTCGGTTGTCAGCATTTTACCGACAAATGGGTAGATTAATTTACCCATGGGAGTTGGCAGGACATCCAGCGCGCCAAGCAACTCTACGTCTTCTTGACTGATCCCGAGTTCTTCTGATGTTTCCCTGATAGCGGCTTCATGAAGCCTGTCAAGTTCCTGGAATTCCACACCTCCTCCGGGAAAGCAAACCTCCCCGGGTTGGACATCCAGATCCTGGGCGCGGACTTCAAAAAGGATATGATGTTCGTTGTTTATTTTTATTAGAGGGAGCAAGACTGCTGAAATATAATAGTCCTCTTTATCCATAATCCCGCTGCTTCTTTTTGCAAGCCGCCGTTCTATTTCATTTTCCAACAAGTAACCCACCTACTCTTAAAAAAATACCGGGCTAAAATACCATAGTGCGGTTAATTGCTGTTGCCAGTGAGGCTGCCCCATAACCATTGTCAATATTGACCACCCCAATTCCAGGTGTGCAGCTGTTCAACATTCCCAATAGCGCAGCCAGCCCGCCAAAACTTGCGCCGTAGCCTGTACTGGCAGGGACTGCTATTACCGGATGATCAGTCAGCCCGCCGACAACGCTGGGCAGAGCGCCTTCCATGCCGGCAACAACAATGATCACGGCTGCTTTTTGGATCAATTCCTGATAATCCAAAAGACGGTGCAAACCAGCTACGCCGACATCAAACAATTTTAAAACCCTGTTACCCATTGCCTGTGCGCATACAGCCGCCTCTTCAGCTACAGGCAGATCGGCAGTTCCCGCGCTCATTACAAGGACGGGTAAAGGGTAAAGAGGTTCTTCAGGCATACCATAAACAATGCAGCGTGCAATTTTATAATATTGCACACCCGGACATAAGCTTTTTACTGCTGCAAATATGCGGTAATTTGCTCGTGTGCCTAATACTGTCTGATTCGAATTAACCATTTGGTTAAATATTTCAGCTGCTTGTTCAGGCCTTTTGCCCTCACAGAAAATTACTTCCGGAAAACCGCAGCGAATACCCCGATGGTTGTCTATCCTGGCAAAGTTCAAATCCTGATACGGAAGATGCCTCAATTGATCCATAGCCTGATCAATTGTAATTTCGCGATCTGCTAAAAGTGACAGCAATTTTTTTAGTTTTGCCCGATCCATATTATCGCTTCCATAAGATGTATGAATAAATGGTTACATGATTAAATGTTTTCCTTTAAAAATATCCGGGCTGCCTGTAAAGAAGCGTCATAAACCAGGCTAAGGGGGATATCCTTTTCGCTGGCGGTTTTGCGGCAGTCCTCATACTCAGGGCTAATTTGTTTTTCACTATTAGGGGATGTGAAGATTTTGACCCTTATGGGTCCGTATTCCGTTTGTACGAATATTTCCTGTCTGGGCAGGACAACACGCCTTTCTTGATGAATGCGTATTCCAAGACTGGTAGTTTCATTAAATATTATTTCAATCAATTTCTGTTTTGTATTAAAGAAACAAAGAACAGTAAGCAGGTTTCCAGGCCGTCCCTTTTTCATAATCAGTGGTGTTATTGATACATCAATTGCTCCGGAGTTTAACAGTTTGTCAGCGGTAAAGGCCAATATTTCAGGATTCAAGTCGTCGATACTTGTTTGCAATACGGTAATTTCCTGTTCATTATTAACATGTTTACTATCTATCATATGTTCTGCGCCATCATATTCCCCGATAAAGATGCGCAGGGCATTAGGGATCCCGTAATCATTCTGACCCAGCCCATACCCGGTATAAAAAAGCTTCATGCCTGGCATTTCCCTGGAACATTCAGATAAAACAGTTGCTATAGCTGCTCCAGTGGGTGTAACCAGTTCGCCTTCAATATCTATAAAGCGGATGGGAAAACCTTTTACAATTTCAGCTGTCGCAGGCGCCGGCACTGGAAATACACCATGGCTGCACCGTATATAACCATGGCTGATTGGCAGAGGTGAACAGTATATCTTTTCAATACCCAGATCATCTAATGCCAAAAGAGTTCCCACTATGTCGATAATTGTATCTATTGCCCCGAGCTCATGAAAATGGACATTTTCCAGGGAAACTCCGTGAACCAGCGCTTCAGCCACGGCAAGTTTCAGAAAAACCGAGCGGGCATTATTTTTTATGTTAGGAGGAAGAGAACTTCTTTCAATTAACCGGGAAATATCGGGCCAGTTTCGCAGATGGTGGTGATGTTCTTCGAAGATTACTTGAAACCTGGATCCTGTTATGCCATATGTACGATCTTTTTGGATCTTTAAAGAGTAGCCCTGTAAACCAAGATGTTTTAAATTTTCATTTATGACATCAAAACTTGCGCCTGCATCAATCAAAGCGCCTAAAACCATATCACCGCTAATGCCGCTAAAACAATCAAAATAAAGTACATTCATCTGCAGCCCTCTGATTTATCGCATGTTTTTCATAGTTAAAACAGACCAACGGTTTTATTGTATATTTTACACCTGTTTGCGTCAACCAGGGTTAAACTGCTAACTGCTGAACGGTTGCTGTCTTGCGCAGGTATTTTCAATCTGCTATACTATGCTTAAGTAAAACCGTCATGGGACATATCTTTAAGGAATATATTTCATAATTAGGGCATAGCATAAAAAGTCTGCAGCTTTTACAAAGTATTTAGCTGGAGGCTTTTTAATCTGGCTAACTTGCCCTCGGACAAGGGAGGATTAACAATTGAAAAGGATTGGGTATTTAGGTCCGCCGGGGACTTTTTCGGAGCTGGCAACCCGTTTTTATCTTGACAGGCTTAAAAAATATAATAATTATGAAGAACCAGCCACAGTCTGCCTTTCTTCCTTTGCCGACATCTTATCCGCAGTTGAATCCGGGGACCTTGAAGAAGGGCTGCTTCCTTTCGAGAATTCAACTGAAGGGTCAATCAACATAATACTTGATTTGCTGGCACATAGGTTTAAAAAAGTAAAAATCAAAGAAGAGATAATTATCCCGGTTATTCATCAGCTCCTGGCGCGTCAATGTTTCAACGCTGACGAAATTGAGGTGGTAGTTTCCCATCCGCAGGCGCTTGCTCAATGCAGAGGCTTTATTGAGCAGTATCTATACCGGGCTCAAAAAAAGGAAGTCATCAGCACTGCCGAAGCTGCCCGGCTTGTAGCTCTGCATCAAGGTCCATGGGCTGCAATAGGCACTAGTCTGATTGCGGAAACTTATAATCTTGTCGTTCTTGCTGAAAACGTAAACGATTATCCGGAAAATGCCACAAGGTTTGTGGTGATAGCCCTTAAGGACAGTAAGCCTGTCCCGGGATGCAAAACCTCTCTTATCTTATCGGTCAATGACCGTCCGGGAGCGCTTTGTGATATCTTAATAGAGTTTGCCAAAAGGCAGATTAACCTGACGCATATTGAATCGCGTCCCACAAAGAACAGGCTTGGTGATTATTTATTTTTCATCGATTTTGAAGGCCACCGTGAAGATGCTCATGTTCGCGATGCTTTAGCATATATCAAAGATTATACTGTCAGTATGCGTATTTTGGGATCCTATCCCGCTCACGGCGCCGCCAAAAGACGAGAAAATTCTTGACATCAGTTTAAAGTAAGGGCTAGAATATTATGTGGACATGCTCCCCCGGAAGATATCATTATTGGTCCGGATTATCTGGCAAGGGGATTTTTAAAGTAAATTTTTAAAGGGGGTGGAGTAAGGAAGAGTAAGATATACAAAAAGTTATGTGACTTCATAGTAATGGATTTATTTTTAGAATTTTTTGGTTGATTAGAAACTCTGTTGGAAGGGAGTTAAAAAATGTCGCAGAAATATCATTATTTAGCGCGGCGGCTGCATTCCTTTACAGGAATTTTCCCGGTGGGCATTTTTCTTTGTGTACATTTATGCATCAATTCTTTCATCTTTAAGGGGCCGGAGGCCTATGACTGGGCAATAGGACTTTTAAACAGGTCGCCGCTGACACCCTATATTGAAGTAGGTTTAATAGGCATCCCTATACTTTACCATGCGCTCTATGGTGTTTGGGTAACCTATATTTCAAAGACCAATTTACTCCAATATAAGTATTACAGAAACTGGATGTTTTATTTGCAGCGGTTTACGGCAATTGTAACATTCCTTTTTGTTTTCTGGCATATTTACGTCCTGAGAATAGCCAGAATCTTTACCGGGACTGAGATGGATTTTGCCACTATCGCAGGGTGGCTCTCCGATCCTACTATTTACGTAATTTATATAATCGGTTACCTGGCCGCTGTTTTTCACTTCTGCAACGGCATCTGGTCTTTTCTGATTAGTTGGGGAATTACAATCGGCCAAGAAGCGCAAAATTTTGTCAGCTGCGTCTGCACATTAGTTTTTATTGCCATGGGTGCTGTTGGTATTGCGGGCTTAACTCTTTTAAGCAAAGCGGTTTGTGTAATACAAAGTTGATAGTTATTTTGCAGGGGAAGGGGTTTTAAAATTGAAATTTATTGTTGTAGGCGGCGGCCTTGCAGGCCTAATGGCTACGATAAAAATTGCCGAGAAAGGCGAGGTTGTAGATTTAATCTCTTTTGTACCCGTTAAGCGGTCCCACTCGGTATGCGCCCAGGGTGGAATTAATGGCGCAGTGAACACTAAAGGCGAAGGAGATTCACCTTGGAACCATTTTGATGATACCCTTCTGGGAGGGGATTATCTGGCCAACCAACCCCCCGTGCTCGGAATGTGCGAAGCGGCGCCGGGGATTATTTATCTTATGGATCGTATGGGTGTTCCTTTTACACGTACTCCGGAAGGCAACCTTGATTTCCGCAGATTTGGAGGAACGCTGGTCCACCGGACTGCTTTTTCCGGTTCTACTACTGGGCAGCAGCTGCTCTATGCTCTGGATGAACAGGTTCGTTATTGGGAAACTCAGGGCAAGGTCAATAAATATGAAGATTGGGACTACCTGTCTGCCGTTATTGATGACGACGGTGTCTGCCGCGGCTGCGTAGCCCAGGATATGAAAACGATGGAAATAAGGTCGTTCCAGGGCGACGCCGTACTTCTGTGCAGCGGCGGTCTTGGCGCTGTCTACGGAAAGACGACGAATTCTATTATCAACACCGGCAGCCCGACGAGCAGCGCCTACCAGCAGGGTGTATATTACGCAAACCCGGAAATGATTCAGATTCATCCCACATGTATCGGCGGAGAAGATAAACTGAGGCTGATTTCTGAAGGTGTGCGCGGTGACGGCGGACGCCTTTGGACATATAAAGACGGCAAACCCTGGTTCTTTATGGAGGAGTGGTATCCTGCCTATGGCAATCTCGTATCCCGTGATGTTGCCAGCCGGGGCATTTTTAAAGTATGCCGCGAATTAGGACTCGGCTTGGACGGAGAAGATTCCGTTTATCTGGATGTTACTCATCTTGATCCCGAGTGGATAGAGAAAAGACAGCACGGCGTTCTGGAAATTTACCGTAAGTTTGCCGGCGAGGAACCAACCAAAGTGCCTATGAAGATATTCCCGGCGATGCATTATTCAATGGGCGGCATGTGGGTCGATTATAATCAGATGACCAACATTCCGGGTCTGTTTGCAGCTGGGGAATGTGACTATCAATACCACGGCGCCAACAGACTTGGGGCAAACTCGCTTATATCCTGCTTATACGGCGGTATGGTAGTCGGGGATAAGTCAATAGAATACTGCAAGGGGCTCAAGAAAACCGCCAACGATGTGTCAAGCAAAGTCTTTGAGGCGGAAGCGGCCAGGCAGAAAGCTGCTATAGATAAGATATTCAAATTTAACGGGCCGGAGAACCCCTATGTGCTAAAAGACGAAATGAATAATTATATGACCAATTATGTTGGTGTTGTGCGCACTACCAAACAACTGCAGGACACTGACAAAAAGCTTTTAGAGTTAATGGAGAGGTATAAGAAACTCGGTGTCTATGATACAGGCGGATGGTCCAACCGTACAGCCATATTTATCAGGCACCTTTGGAACATGTTCGAATTAGCCAGAGGAATAGTCGGAGGCGCTCTGCTGCGCAAGGAAAGCAGAGGCGCGCATTATATGCCTGAATATCCTAACCGGGATGATGAGAACTGGATGAAAACCACCAAAGGTAAATGGACACCAAGCGGACCGCAATTCACCCTGGAAGATGTAGATATCTCTTTAATCAAACCAAGGGTGCGCCGTTATGATGTCCGCAAGGATCAGGTAATCAAAGAGGAAGCCGAAAAAGAGGCCGCCTCAGGCAAGGAGGGGGCGAAATAAAGAATGAGTGATGTTATTTTAAAGATTAAACGCCAGGACAGTCCCAACTCAAGGTCTTACTGGGAAGAATTTAAAGTTCCCGTCGGACCCAAGGCTAATGTAATTTCGTTGCTCCTTGAAATCCAGAAAAACCCTTTCAACGCTCAGGGCAAGCCGACAACCCCGGTAATTTGGGACTGCAACTGCCTGGAAGAGGTTTGCGGCGCCTGCACTATGGTGATCAACGGAACTGCCCGTCAGGCATGCGCAGCCCTGGTAGATACACTTAGTAAGCCGATCGTCTTGCAGCCGCTGAGCAAATTTCCATTGGTCCGCGATCTGATGGTTGACCGGACAAAAATGTTTGAGAATTTGAAAAAGATTAAAGCCTGGATTCCCATAGACGGGACTTATTACATGGGCCCTGGCCCTAAAGTAGCTCCCGGCGTTCAGGATGAACGTTACCAGATTTCATGCTGTATGACCTGCGGGTGCTGCATGGAAGCCTGCCCCTATGTCAATTCCAAGACAAATTACATGGGGCCGACATGCATGGCACAGGTAAAGTTATTCAATGCACATCCAACAGGGGCCCTGTATAAAGATGAACGCTTGGATGCCATAGCAGGTGATGGCGGGATTGTGGACTGCGGAAATGCGCAGAACTGCGAGAGAGCCTGCCCCAAGGAAATTCCGCTGGTTTCAATAATTGCTGAGCTTAACCGTGATACTGCTTTCCGGGGATTTAACCGCTGGCTGAAAGGAAAGCCGAAATCACCCGGCCACGAATTGGCTCCAGGTTAGAAATAACAACAAAGGGATATTTGGTATATTAAAGGTTGCCCGGATTGAATTAGGGCAGCCTTTTTATTTAAATAAAACGGGCTAAGAACGCTTTCTAAGGATTGCCGCTTGTTGTAAGAATTCAGTAAAAACGTCCAAAGGGTACGACGTTGTCAACAGCGAACGACTTGTTTATCTTCATATGCTATTAATTTGCTTTATTCTGTATATTGTGGTATAAATAAGTAATACTTAACCAAGAGGGCTTCTTAATGAATTGCCCTAACTGCCAGCAGAATCTTCAAAATGATTTCAAATTCTGTCCATATTGTGAAAACACCGCCGTAAAAAAGGTTTCCTGGGAGGCCTGTTTTCCTCCTGAAAGGAACATTCTCACCGGGGATATTGCTTTAAGACATATCTCGGCCGGGGAAGTTACGGGGCCGTTCTGAAAGTCGAAAAAAATGGCCGATTGTATGCTGTAAAGGCTTTGTTAAACGATATTGAAGAAAACCCCGATTTTCCGCCTTGCTTCCAGTTAGAAAGAGAAATACTGCAACGTGTTACCTCTACAGGGGTACCCAGGTTTGTTGAAAGTTTTTCCCTGGGGGATGTATGCTGTATATACCAGGGTGGCCCTTGAGTTACTTAATTAACACATGCTACCGTTTCAGCGAACAGGAAGTCAGGAACATATTAGTAAAGCTTTTTGCTATTCTTGATGAACTGCATTGTCCTTTAGTAAAAGAAAATGCCGTTATCCACCGCGATATTCGTTTGTCAAATCTGTTGCTTAATAACGGGAAACTGTATTTGGTTGATTTTGGTTTGGCAAGATTTCTTGATCCGCTTCAATTTCCTCTTTGCCCTGAACGGGTGGAAATCGTTTCTTCACTAAAATATGTTCGTTCTGATCATAGTGTTAGAATGAAAGGGCAGAATATTCCCGAATACAAAACATACTCCCTGCTGCGCGGTAAAATCAGCCCTTGCAGCGATTTGTTCGGGGCAGGAGTCGTCGCGGTAGATCTTTTTACAAACCATGTTGAGGATGAGGCGCAATTCAAGTTGCCGTGGGAGAAAGTTCTTACTCTGTCGGACCCGTTTGTTTCTTTCTTAATAAGGTTGCTTAGCCGAAGTGACGGATTCGAAACTGCCAAAGAAGCTTTAGGGCGCCTGGAATCTTTGCCCGGATAAAAATATCATACAAAAGTGGCAGCTTTTTAATCATAAAATAAAATTTGGAGGGGAAATTAACCCTCCAAATGTATTTTATAGGGGAAACAAAATCGCAATAATTTCGGTTTTTACGGGGGGCATTTGCCGCAGACTGATTTAAACAAAGTTGTGCTAAGGTAACGGTCACCCCGGTCAGGCAGCAGGGCCACAATTGTCCCGGAATCCATCTCAGCCGCCAGGCGAAGAGCCCCAGCCACAGCAGCTCCACTGGACATGCCGGCGAAAATACCTTCTTCCAGAGCCAGCCTTCTGGTTGTTTCAAACGCTTCTTCATCTTCAACGACAATTATCCGGTCCAGCATTGCAGGATTGTAAATAGCGGGAACAATAGCTTCGTTCATGTTTTTAAGCCCCTGTATCGTATGTCCTAATGTCGGTTCTACTCCAACAATCCTTACGCCGGGCTTCTTTTCTTTAAGGTACTGGCTTATACCCATCAGCGTCCCGGTTGTCCCCATTCCTGCCACAAATACATCGACTTCTCCGTTTGTCTGGGAATATATTTCCGGTCCGGTAGTTTCGTAGTGAGCGATGATGTTATTCAAGTTTTCAAATTGATTCGGCATATAGTATAATTCCGGTTCATTTTTTATGATTTCATGAGCTTTCCGGATAGCGCCGTCTGTTGCTTCACATGCGGGGGTAAGCAAGACCTCCGCACCGTGGGCTTCTAGAATATGCCTTCTTTCTATACTGACACATCCCGGCATAATCAATTTAACTTTATATCCTTTTGCCGCCCCGATCATTGCCAGCGCTATACCTGTATTACCGGAGGTAGGCTCCAAAATGATCCTGTCATGTGTTAATTTACCGGACTCTTCAGCTTTTTTAATCATGTAGTAGGCCGGCCGGTCCTTGACTGATCCTCCGGGGTTGTTTCCTTCAAGCTTGACTAAAATGTTTATTCGGGGATTGCTGTTTAAGTTTTTTAAAGCTACAAGCGGGGTGTTGCCGATAGCTGATAAAATACTCAATATAGTTTTCTCCCTCCTATATTTTTAAATCCTGAATTAGATTCTTAAACAATTGTAACTCATCGTAGATGCCCCGCGTAACTAAAAAACGTTCCTTAACCCCTTCCCTTCCTCTCTTTCCCATTGCTTTGGCAGACAGGGGATGCTCCATCAGGTAGGTTATTCTTTCAATTATTTCCGGTATGCCCTTTTCTCCGGGTGTTACTAAAAAACCATTATAACCGTCAATAATTTGTGCCGGTATGCCTCCTATATTACCGCCAATTACCGGTTTCTCTTTCCACATTCCTTCACTTACTGTCAGTCCAAAACCCTCTTTTACAGATGGCTGCAGAATAATAGTTGACGCCCTCTGGAAGGCGTTTACCTCTATATGGCTGTTTGGAGGAAGATTTAACAGTATAATATCCGGTATATTTTTCGATTTTTCGATCAGTTCATCGAATATCTTAATATTCTCAGGGTCGTCAGAAGCTGTTCCGCCCGCCATTAACAGTTGACAGTTAAAATTTCTGCGAATTTTTTTAAAAGCTTCTATAGCTGTCAGATGTCCCTTAAAAGGATCAAAACGGGACACGATCGTAAGAAGAGGTTTCTTTTTTGGATCTTCGATGCCATATTTATCAAGCACAGCCTGTATTTCTTGTTCTGTCAATTCTTTATTCTTGTCAGAAAGAGGATCTATATACGGCAGAATCAGAATTGACGGTACTTTCCACGGCGGCAGAAATTTAGGGGATGAAAAGATTGCTGCGTCATAGGACTCGATCAGGGTCCTTAAAAACTCTGTTACAAAAAGATCTTTTGGCAAAAGCTGAATATGACACCGCCAGATCCATTTCTGTCTTTTCCTTATTTCAGAATCCAGAAATTTTAGCAGTCCTGCAGGCTGGGGATCGTGAATAAGGATTATATCTGCGTTCTGGTCAATTAACTTAAAGTTTGCCTTGTTTGTATCCCAGTATACTTTCGTTCCAACAAGATCGGGAATTCCCATTTTACCCTGAAGGAAATTATGGATTGTTTTTGTATAGTTAAAAAAATCTATATTACCTGTAATAACTTCCCAGTTTATATCGAGCCCGAGAACCCGTTCAAGAGGAATTACTGAACGAAGCATTTCAGCTACACCCCCGCCGTACCGGGCGGAATTGACCTGCTGCACTTTTAGGCCTTTAATTCCATTTCCGAGCCTGATCAGTTCCTCTATAATCTGCGGACCAACAATTTCAGCGTATTCGTCAAGTGTTTTTGCGGGAGGAATACCTTCCTTGGTTTGCAGAATGCCTTGGTCTTTTATTTCCTGAAGTTTAGTTTCCAATCTGGTTAATTGCCTCTCCTTTATATTAGTAAAGTGTTTAGTATTAGATTATGCCATGTTCAAAACCATATCCCTTTTTATTTTAAACAGACTTGTTCTTATTGTAAATGGGTGTATTTCAGATTATTGCCTTTTGTAATATCAGGATGTTATAATACCTCTGCATATATTTTTCAAGGAGGAAAATATAAAAAATGCGCTTAACCGTTCTAGGATGTTGGGCCCCTTATACACCTGTGGACGGCGCTTGTTCGGGTTACCTGCTGCAGGATGGCGGCGCCAACATTATACTTGATTTGGGACATGGCGCTTTCAGCCGCTTAGGCCATTTTATACATCATGCCGATATAAAGGCAGTTGTGATAACTCACCTGCACCCTGATCATTATGTTGATTTACATTGTCTGCGTCATGCCACCAAAGGCGCTCTCAGGGATGGCCTGCGAAGGAATCCTATAAAGCTGTTTTTACCATCGGAGCCGGATTATATCTTCAAGGAGATACAGTCCTGTTCGGATGCGTTTAAGGTAATGCCTATCGAAAATCTTCCGGTTGATAAACTGCCTTCCGGTGCTCAGGTACGGCAGGAAAAGATTGGTGGGGTATATATCACTTTTCTTCCGGTGCGGCATTCAACTATGAGCGCCTACGCTTTGGGAATAGAAGGTTCCGGTTACCTGGTTTATTCCGGGGATGCAATACCCAGCAAAGAGTTAACTGAGCTTGCTGATAAAGCCGGTATTTTACTTTGTGAGGCAAGCGGACTCGATAAAGACCTGGACGCTTTTAAGGAACTGCATTTTACTGCACGACAGGCCGGGGAACTGGCAGCGCAAGCAAAAGTCAAGGAACTTATTTTGACCCATTTTTACCCTGAATATGATCTTGAGCAACTGCGCTCCCAGGCTCAGGAAGGATATGGCCGCCCGGTAGTTCTTGCGCAGGAAGGAGACACTTACTTCTTATATTAGAGGATAACGAGATGAGGTTAATTCTGGCATCCCGCAACCAGGGAAAAATTAAAGAACTTGTTTCATTGCTGAGCCCACTTGATCTTGAGGTAGTATCTCTTTCTTTATATCCTGAATTACCTGAGATCATTGAGGATGGAACCACATTTGTTGAGAATGCCGTAAAGAAAGCCAAAACTATAGCGCTGGCAACCGGCTGCCTGGCTATGGGCGACGACTCGGGATTAGAGGTAGATTGTCTGAATGGCGCGCCGGGAATTTTTTCAGCGCGTTTTGCCGGTGAAAAAAGCGATGATCTTGCTAACAATATGAAACTTCTAAAATTATTGGAGAACGTTCCCTGGGAAGAACGTAAAGCGCGTTTTATTTGTGTTGTAGCAATTGCTACCCCGTCCGGAAGGATTTTTACTGCTGAGGGCAGTTGTCAGGGATTGATCGCTTTTGAACAGAAAGGCGCCGGAGGATTCGGTTACGATCCTCTTTTTTATGTGCCCGGATTTGATAAAACTTTTGCCGAGCTCGAACCTGATGTGAAAAAGACAATCAGCCACCGGGCGCGTGCCCTTACCGGAGCATATAAAATACTGCAGGAAATAATTCAAAATAAGTTAATCTGATTTAAAACTCAAGTCTTTAACTAAAACATTTACAGCCTTAACAGATAGACCGGTCATGTATTCAACGCGTTTCTTGACCGCAAGCTGCACTTTATAACTCACTGTTTTTAGGTTATAACCATGGATTATTGTCGGGAATATATCAAAAACAACGTCCTGTTCCAAACGGGTAATATGCACTCTGCCGGTTTTTTTAACACCGTCAATTTCTTCAGCTGCCCTGGTAATAATTGATATTAAAGCGCTGTGAGAAACAGAAATTTTACCATAGCTGGTAAAGGAAGGCCGCACAACTGATTGCTCCGACCAGCTTTTTATTTCTGGTGT
Organism: Desulfotomaculum sp.; assembly: GCA_003485325.1. GTDB lineage: Bacteria > Bacillota > Desulfotomaculia > Desulfotomaculales > Nap2-2B > 46-80. The sequence goes on along the minus strand of DMZI01000018.1, from coordinate 28,462 downwards.
GCTTTTTCGCCTTAAAAAGACTTGCAGAGGATCGATTAATGTATCCGGAAAAGTCTTTTGAACTTCCACTGTAGGGGCGGGAATGACATGTTTGCTATGCTGCTTGCGAAGCATCCTGGCCTTGCGGATTTCTTTGGGTGACGCCACTTCTTCTATTGAAATAACCTTGCTAAAAGAATCCAGGTTAAGGTTGTTTCTTATTTTTTCCGCCATCCTTGTGGATGTTGCCAGAATCAGCACTCTTTGCGGACCTATTTCTACAATTGCGGACCTGGCCAGTTCCGCGTCGTTTTTATCAAGAAAAAGCGCCGTCTTTATGGCTCCTATCCGGGTAGGCTGACGTTTTGCGGATAAACCTGCGAGTATCTGAGTTCCTTTTATGACCAGACCGTCATCAATAATTAAATCAGCATCCAACTCGTGAGCAAGCGCTATTGCCCGGTGGCTTTTTCCAGTTCCGCTGGGACCTGTTAGAGCAAAAACCTCCACTTTGCACCCCTTTACTTTTTATTTTCAGCCAGTTTGAACACAGCATCTTCATCCGGATTTACATTGATCGTTCTTTGGCTGGTATAAGTAACAAAACCCGGCTTTGCGCCAGGTGGTTTATGTACATATTTACGCAAAGTATAATCAATGGCAACGTTTTTACTTTGTCTTGCTTTGCTGAAATATGCCGCAAGGCAGGCAGCTTCCAGCAAAACGCCAGCCGGTGTTTCAGACAAACTCTTTTCCGTTCTGATTATTACATGCGCTCCCGGATAATCCTTCACATGGAGCCAGATATCATTATCTTTGGCCATATGTGTGATCAGGTAATCATTTTGGCGGTTGGTCTTGCCGACGAGTGCCGTAAAGCCTTCGGATAATTTGAAAGCCAGCGGCTGTGGCGTTTTCTGAGCAGTTTTTACCCTGCGGGGACCAGAAGTGTCTTTAAGATACCCCTGCCTGTTTAATTCGTCTTTTATCTCGGATATTTCCTGATCAGATGTGGCCATATTTAGATTTGTTTCGATACCGGCAAGGTAATTAAGTTCTTTTAAAGTTTGTTCTTCTATCCTGGCAGCTGTTTTGGAAGCCCTTTTTGCTTTGGCATATTTCTTAAAATATGCCTGGGCATTTTCAACAGGTCCCAATTCCGGGGTGAGATCAATATCTGCCTTTGAACCAGCTATGTCATAAAAGTTATCAAGACTAACTTCTACAGATCCTCTGCTTATTTGATGAATGTTGGCCATAATCAATTCCCCGGATATCCTTAGCTGTTCTATTTTTTCTTCCTGCCCAAGGTATTTGCGCTGGAATTCGAGCTTTTTTGAAAGGTTCCCGGACAGTTTAAGCACTGTTTTAAGAAGAAAGCTTCTTTCTTTCTCGCGCCTTAAATCTTCTTCCTGATGGTTGTAAAACTGTTCCACATGATCGTTCATCGAACCCTTTTTTCTTAATTGATTTCCAAAACAAGTCAAGTCAAATGCGCTGAACTCTATTGGTTTTCCCTGCCTGTTTAAGACAAGTGTCGGTTGAAAAGAATTCTGTCTTGCCGGGATAATAATTTCCTGAAGGGCGGCCCATATTTTATTAAGCTCATACTCTCCGCACTCGTTTAAAGCAAGTTCCGCAGGAAGCCCTGTACGGTAGATTATTTCATTAGCCAGAGTAGTGCTGAATCCCTCCAGACAACTTTGCAGGCACTTAACTAAAAGGTCGTCCAGGGGCCTTTTCAGCAAAGATTTAAACAGGTCTTTCTCTGTCATATGCAATGTGTCCAGCTTTTCCTGTGTCGGGGGTGGTATGTATATACGACCCGGCAGCACTTCCCTGTGCCGGCTTAATACGTGGGAGTATTTTTTAATAGCATCGGTTATTTTCCGGCTTTGAACCTCGACAAGAATTATATTGCTGTGTTTCCCCATAATTTCGCAGATCAGGTGTTTTGTCACTGCCTGGCCTATTTCGTTTTGCGCCTCTATCTCAAGTGAGATAATACGTTCCAGGCCGGGTTGAATTATTTTTTTTATACGGCCGCCTTCCAAATGCTTTCTTAGGACCATGCAGAAAGAAGGCGGGGAAACCGGGTTTTCCTTTGGCTGCTTAAACAGGTGTATACGCGCAAAAGAAGGATGAGCGCAAAGCAACAGACGCATCCGGTCCTTAGCTTGTCGCAGATTTAAAGCAATGGAATCATGGGTAGGCTGATAGACCCGGTCAATCCTGCTTCCAATTATATTGTCTTCCAGTTCATGGCGTACCGCGGCAAGCACAAAACCGTCGAATGGCATATTTAGTCTCCCTGCCGGTTTCCTGATTGGTATTATTATACCACATCTTACATAGGCGTTGACTTCTTCCGGATTTTGTGTGAAAATTACATTGTTGACTTTTTACGGGGCGTAGCTCAGTTTGGCTAGAGCGCACGGTTCGGGACCGTGAGGTCCGCAGGTTCAAGTCCTGTCGCCCCGACCACAGAAGATAACGGCAGGTTCTATTTTTATTATAGACTTGCCGTTTTTTATCTTAAGCTACTTCTTGAAAAAGTGTTTTTTATAAAATTCAAAGGTATCTTTCATGCCTTTGGCAAAGGGAGTGTACCTGAAATTTAAAGTTTTTGAAATTAATGAACCGGAATAGAGTTCGTGCTGTTCTAAAGGGAAAGGAAGGGGGATATTTCTTTGCTCAATTTCTTTAAAGCTGTATTCCCTGGTTCGAATTCTTTCGCCGCTGATTTCTTCGAATACATTGATTAACTTTTGATATGAAATCATTTCCTCTGCCGACAAATTGTAAGCATTTTCATAGACTATGCTGTTAGCCAGGCAGGAAATGCACAAGTTGGCGATATCCGTAACGTAGACAAACTGGAAAAGAGCGATCGAGTTTGATGGCACAGGAACTTCCTTGTTGGCCAAAATAAGATCAAAAAAATATGATTCTCTCGGGGCATAATTATAAGGCCCGTAAACAAAAGCAGGCCTTAATACCGTATAATTGATGTTTTTACTCTCACAATTCTTAATTAATTCAAGTTCTGTAAGATATTTTTTATAGCCATAGTCCCCAAAAGGGCCTGCAATAGATCCTGAAAGTTTGGGTGAGTCTTCATATTTAGGGTAATCTACAGATGTTTTATAAACCGCGCAGGTGCTGAAATAAATATAATGGTTTAATTTACCCGGCAAATTATTAATCATATTATTTACTTCGTGAGGAAGATCGGCGCAGAAGTCAACTACCACGTTCCAATCCAAAGGGGGAATAACCTTTTTTATCCTTTCAGGATCATTCCTGTCGCAGATATGTTCTTCAACACCTTGTATTCTTAGCGGTCTGTTACCCCGGTTCAGGACGTGAATTGAATATTCCTTCCGCCTCGTTAACAATAAGGTAAAAACTCTTCCTATGAAATAACTTCCCCCAATAATCAAGATGTTTTTCATTTTATCCCCGATCTCCTTTATAAAATATAAAGCGTATAAATTACGCGCTTCTCCAAAAATACATGAAGTGTTTTCACGATAGACTTTTACTTTACCGTTAATTATAATAGTTAAAAGAAAATTGTGAAAGTAATAGCGTATTAATGACAAATGTTTACAAATATTCTGTCTCTATGGCTGGGGGGGCTGGAGAACGGATAGGAGTATCTTGCGCGGGATACTTATCTGGTGGCTGCCGCTTAACATTGCGGCAGCAGCCTTATTAATACTATGGAAGCCTTTAATCTGGCATTGTGTGATTGTCCTGCTCATATCCAATATTCTGACAGCAATAGGGATGGATAGGTTTGTCTACAGGCAGAAACTTCAAAAAATCAAGCTGGAGAAAAGCCTTGTCGACTTTACACTTCAGATTGCCAATGAAACTTTGCCTTTTTTAAGGCGGGGCTTAAGTGAAGAAACGGCTGCTCAAACGTCGGCTATTATAAAAGAGATTTCCCAGGTTGCGGCAGTTGCGATCACCGACAGAGAGAAAATACTTGCCTGCATCGGTTCGGGAGACGATCATCATAAAGCGGGAGGGCCTATTCTTACAGAGTCCACTAAGGCAGCGCTTAACAGCGGAGAGTTAAAAATTTTGAATAACCCATATGATCTGAAATGCCCTTTTCCAAACTGCCCTTTGATGTCCGCTGTGATTGCTCCTTTGAAATGCAACGGAAAAGTGGTCGGAGCATTAAAACTATACCAGTCAAAACCCGGCAGAGTACCGGAAGAAATAGTAAAACTGGCGGTCGGACTGGCCCATTTATTTGGAATGCAGATGGAATTAGCGGAGCTGAACCGGCAGACCCAACTGGTTACAAAGGCGGAGCTGGAGGCTCTTCAGGCGCAAATTAACCCTCATTTCCTGTTTAATACTTTAAATACCATTATCATGTTTATCCGGACGAATCCCGAAACAGCCAGACGACTGTTAATTCGGCTGGCCAGTTTTTTTCGTTATGCGCTTAAAAGAAGAGGACATTTCAACAGCCTGAAAGAAGAAATTGAGTATTTAAATACGTATCTTGTTCTGGAAAAGGCGCGTTTTGGCGAGAAACTGCAGATAATGAAAGATATCGATGATACCCTTTTATCCTGCGAGGTACCCGTACTTACTATTCAACCACTGGCTGAAAACGCGATCAAGCATGGTATATTACCCAAGTTAGGCAAAGGAACAGTTAGAATTGCCGCCAGCCTCGCTGACGGGGAAATCTTAATTGAAGTAAATGATGACGGCGTGGGGATTCAACCGGAAAGGCTGCCTGAAATTTTTAAGCCCGGCGTAGGTTCGGGAAACGGTGTTGGCCTCAGCAATGTCAACGAACGTTTGAAGAGCTTATTTGGTGAAGATCACGGCCTAAAAATAGAAAGTACCCCCGGGTCGGGTACATCAGTATTTTTTCGGGTTCCACTGGATCTTAAGCATGTGGACGGGGAGGAGAGAAAAAATGAAATTGAAAGCTCTGATCGTGGATGACGAATACCCGGCGCGGCAGGAATTGCGCTTTGCTTTGAAGAACTTTGATAACATTGAAGTTATTGGTGAAGCCGCCAATGCGCAGGAAGCGCTTGTATTAATAAAAGCGCTTGATTATCAGGTTTTGTTTCTTGATATTTCGATGCCCGGAATGAGCGGTATGGAATTGGGAGCGGCGATTCAGGAACTCCCCTGCAAGCCGTTCGTTATTTTCGTTACCGCCTACGATGAATATGCTGTGAAAGCCTTTGATATCAATGCTGTCGACTATCTCTTGAAACCGGTGGAAATCAGCCGCTTAAAAAGGGCCATCGACAAAGTGCTGAAGTTGATCGGAGATTCCGGAGCAAACCTGGAAAGCCAGGAAATTGAGGAAGCGGGAACGCCCGGCAGTGATAACCAGACAGATATTAACCTTGATTTGGAACAGATCAAAATTGACCGTATACCTGCTGAAAAGAAAGGAAAAACAGTTCTGGTGCCTGAGTCGGATCTTGTTTTTGCCTTCACGGAAAAAGATTATGTCTATTTAAAAATCTATGATGAAAAACTTTTTGTAAGGTTTACTTTAAAGGAGCTTGAAAAACGTCTGGATCCAAAAATATTTTTCAGGACTCACCGTTGTTACCTGGTCAACCTGCATAAAGTAAAAGAAATAGTCCCTTTCTTTAACGCAACGTACAACCTTATAGTGGATGACAAGGAAAAAAGCGAAGTCCCGGTAAGCCGTGCGCAGGCAAAAAAACTTAAAAGAATTATTGGTTTTTAATAAACTAAAAGGCGGATTTGCCATTGGTAAAAGGAATCGGCGCTGATATAATTGAAATTAAACGGCTGCGCTTATTAGCCGAAAAATATCCGGATAAGTTTATTAATAAAATTTTTACACAGGATGAAGTGGTTTATTGTAGTTTGCGCAAGGACCCCTTTCCGTCTTTTGCAGCCCGTTTTGCCGCTAAAGAAGCCGTTTTAAAAGCTTTGGGAACAGGCCTGGCCTTTGGAATAAGCTGGCGGGATGTCGAGATAGCAACTGAAACAGGCCAGGGGCCAGAGATATCTTTGCATAATAAGGCTATTGAAATTGCCGGGGAAAAAGGGATTAATAAAGTCCTGATCAGCATTTCCCACGATCGGGACAAAGCAATAGCATTTGCTTTAGCTTTAGGAGGCTAAATATGAAAGTAGTCAGCGCCGCGGAAATGAGGGAACTTGATCGCACTGCTATAGAAGATTACGGGATACCCGGGGTTATTCTGATGGAGAACGCCGGTTTTCAAGTTGTTCAAGTTATCCTGCAGTTGCTTCCTAACATCGAAAACAAGTCAGTTTGCATATTTTCAGGGAAAGGAAACAATGGCGGTGACGGTTTTGTTGTTGCCCGGCATTTGTATAACCTAAAAGCGGATGTAAAAGTTTTTCTTTTAGCAAAAAAAGAGGAAATCTCCGGTGATGCGAAAACAAATATGTCCATCTGGGAGAATATGGGGCAAAAGATAAACGTAATAGATCAAAATTACCCTTTCGATGATTTGCATACGGTTCTTGCAGGAAGCGATCTCATTATAGATTCTATTTTTGGCACTGGTTTCAGGGGAACCCCGGGCCAGCCGGCCGTCGGTGTAATTGAGCTGATTAACCGCAGCGGGAAGCCGTTAGTGGCCGTAGATATACCATCCGGATTACAGGCGGACAGCGGCCTTATTGAAGGCCTATGTATAAAGGCAACCCGTACAGTTACCTTCGGCCTGCCCAAATTGGGTCTTGTCCAGGAACCTGGCGCAAGCTATGTTGGAAAACTTCATGTGGTTGACATTTCCATACCGGCGTTTCTTTATAATAACGAAACCTTAAAAAGACAGTTATTGACCAGAGATTTGGTCTGCGGTTGGTTTCAGCCGCGCCAGCCCGCCTCCAACAAAGGTGATTACGGGCGGGTACTTATTGTTGCCGGGTCGAGGGGGATGACCGGCGCCGCCTGTCTGGCCGCTATGAGCGCCGCCCGGTCAGGCGCTGGACTGGTCACTCTTGCGGTTCCGTCCAGCGTGCAAAAACTCGCCGCTTCAAAACTGACTGAAATCATGACTGTCGCATTACCGGAGAGTTCCGGGCAGACAATTGGCTGCGGAGCTCTGGATCAAATTGTTGCGCTTGCGCAGAGATTTGATGTTGTCGCAATCGGCCCCGGCATTACCACACATCCGGAGACAGTATCTTTGATAAGAAAGATTTTACCCAGGTTAAGCATCCCCTGTGTGTTGGATGCGGATGGGCTAAATTGCCTTGCCGGCTGCACAGAAGTGTTCAAACTCACAACAGCGCCGCTTGTCTTAACCCCTCATCCGGGCGAGATGGGCAGGCTGACAGGCAATACAACTGCGGAAATCCAGCAGCGTCGTTTAGAGATAACGGAGAGAGCGGCTAAAGACTGGGGAGCCGTTCTATTATTGAAGGGCGCTGCTACAGTAATCGCGGCGCCGGATTCCAAAGTTTATATCAATACAACAGGAAATCCGGGTATGGCTACAGGCGGCGCGGGCGATGTCCTTACCGGAATCATTGCCGGGTTGATTGCCCAGGGCCTAAACCCGTTTGACGCGGCGGGAGCGGGGGCTTATCTTCACGGTCTTGCCGGTGATCTCGCGGTTAGTCAAAAAGGCTGCCGGGGACTTCTGGCCGGCGATATACTAGACTTTTTACCGGACGCTATTTTGAAAACCGAAAGCAATTAACGGCAGGTGACTTATGCTGGATGTCGCTGTCCCGGTTTGGGCTGAAATAGATCTTGGCGCCATTGCGCAAAATATGCAGGAAATACGTAAACTTGCCTCTTCAAGTTCAGAAATTATGGCTGTGGTTAAAGCAAACGCATATGGACACGGCGCTTTGGAAACGGCTAAAATTGTTCTGTCCAATGGAGCAACGAGCCTGGCGGTTGCCAGGGTTGAAGAAGCAAAAGAGTTGAGAAAAGCGGGGATAGACGCTCCGATTTTGCTTCTTGGGTATACACCCGGCGCCCAGTTTCATGAAGTACTGGACTTGAATCTGATTCAGACAGTATACAGCCTGGAGATGGCTGAAGCGCTAAGCGGAGTTGCAGGACATTCAGGAAGGCAGGCTAAGGTTCATATTAAAGTTGATACGGGAATGGGCCGCCTGGGGTTAAGTCCTGGAAAACCTGCCCTTGAAGATATCCTTAAAACCGCAAGGCTGCCTCATTTAATTTTAGAGGGTATCTTTACACATTTTGCTACAGCTGACAGCGCGGATAAAACTTTTACGCTCGCGCAGCTTGGTCTGTTCATTAATTTTCTGGAAGAACTTCGCAAAGCAGGGCTGGAATTCCCTCTCCGGCACTGCGCCAACAGCGCCGCCCTGCTTGATCTCCCGCAGACTTATTTAAATATGGTCAGGCCCGGTATAATCATTTACGGCTTGTATCCTTCCGATGAAATCCGTAACTCAATTAATCTAAAACCTGCCATGGCTTTTAAGACGAGGATAGCCCAGATCAAGAAAGTACCCGCAGGATATAAAATAAGCTACGGATCGACTTATCAGACTTCACAGCCAACTATAATCGCCGTAATTTCGGCAGGTTACGCAGACGGCTACAGCAGGCTTTTATCTTCCAGGGGAATTGTGCTTGTCAATGGACAGAGGGCGAGAGTTGTCGGCCGGGTTTGTATGGACCAATGCATGGTTGATGTCGGGCATATTAATGGTGTGTCTCCCGGTGACGAAGTAGTGCTTTTCGGATCCGACGGAGCAGAAACTATTCCGGTTGAAGAAATTGCGAAACTGACCGGAACGATCAGCTATGAAATAATCTGTATGGTCAACAGCCGCGTGCCGCGTTTTTATTTATCATAAAAAGAACTATAGAAAAATATTGGCTGCGAAAGAAGAATTATTTGTTGGATGACTTACCGGATTTATCAACCACCGGCATTTTTTTGAAAAGCTGACTGAACAGTTAGAAACTCGCGAGTCAGGTCCGAACCTGTTTCCCTGATCATAATCGATATAAATTATTTTAAATTTTTCAACGACATCTACGGTTACCAAAAAGGAGATCTGGTTATTGTAGAGATTGGCAGGATTCTGGAAGGCTTGATTTCTCCGCCGTCTTTCTTAGCCCGCTATGGGGGAGACGAGTTTGCCGTTGTAATGCCGGGTACCGGCAGGTTGGAAGCCCTGCAGAAAACAAGCAAAATTGAAGAGTAGTTAAAAAATTATTCTATTGAAGGTGATCATACCCAGCCGGGAGGGAAAATAACTGTCTCTTTAGGCATGGCCTGTTTCCCCGAAGACGGGGAAAAACCAAGGGATTTTGTCAAATCGGCGGACGACGCCTGCTTTCAGTCAAAATACAGCCGCAGCCGGATTTGTTTTTCCGTCATTGATCAATCATACTCCCTCAGCCAGTCGGAAAAGGATTTGGTTGATTGTTTTAAAGCTCTTTTGACAATTATCAACGCCAAGGACAGGTATACTTTTGGCCATTCGGAAAGGGTAATGACTTATGCTCTGGCGGTGGCCGAAAAAATGGAACTGTCTTAAAGAACAGAAAACAGAACTCAGGTATGGCGCTTATCTTCACGATATAGGCAAGGTTGCGGATAGACATCCATGCCGCTAAAGTGACACCATCAGGAGGATGAAAATTCATCAGCAAAGGAAGGGCAATGCCTTAAGTGCGATTTTGAGCCTTCATTCAAAGAACGAGTGAACCCGAGGTAAAGCGAGGTAATTGTTTGAGGCGCATGGCGCCGAGTTTTACCGAGCCCGAGGGTGAACGAGTTCGTACAAGTATAAGAGGCGAACATGAGCACGCAGGCAGTTGACCTCCCTAAGGCATGTTAATTTTCAGGATAGGATAGTTTTGACGCAATGACGACCGACAGGCCATATCGTATGAGTATGTCACATTTTAAGAAGCTAAGAAAATTTTCGGGCAAGATGTGCGATCCTGCACTGGTGGAAGTTTTTATTAATACAATAACGTAAAAAACAGCGCAGCTTGCTTTCCGAAAATACCATTGCAGCCGGCCGGAAAGCCGGTGTTTTTATTTATGTATAATACATGTTTTGAGAGGAGAAATATTTTGTGGAACGTATCTGGGCGCCGTGGAGAACTGTCTATGTAGGCGGCAAGCAGCAGGAAAGTTGTATTTTTTGTGAAAAGTTAAATTCTGAGCAGTCTCAGGATGAAAAGAATTACCTGTTGCTAAGATCGGATCAAGTGTTTGCCTTACTGAACCTATATCCATACAGCAACGGGCACGTTATGGTGGCGCCTGCCAAACATGTCGGAGACCTTGCCGGATTATCAGAGAATGAATTTCTCCAAATAGGCAGAGTAACAAAATACATGGTTGAGCTTTTGAAAAGAGCCTTTAACCCTGATGGTTTTAACATAGGAGCAAATTTGGGAAGGGTAGCCGGAGCAGGCATACCTGGCCATATTCATATTCACATTGTGCCCCGCTGGAATGGAGACACAAACTTCATGAGCGTTGTAGGGGATGTCAGGGTTATTTCAGAAGCGCTTGATACAACATATAAAAAACTCAGAGATGCTATGGAAGTTATTAAATTTACAGATTAATTATGATGAAAATGATTAAGAAACTGACAGCTTGGACAGTCTTGTTGGAGAATTATAAAGGTGCTATAATGTTCCAGAGCAAGGATTAAGAACATCAAGGGGGATTTTTTGTGGATAGACCCGCTTTTGACAGTACTGGAAATTATCTGGTTTCAACCGACCTGCGCAATACGGTGAATATTGCCGTTGCCCTGGGAAGGCCGCTTTTAATAAAAGGCGAGCCGGGAACCGGCAAAACCATGCTGGCCAAGGCTGTTGCTGAATCTCTGGGGCTTGATTTAATCATCTGGAATATTAAATCAACCACCAAGGCACAGGAAGGGCTTTATGTTTATGACACAGTACAGAGATTGTATGACGGTCAATTTGGCGACCATGACGTTTCAGATATAAAACAGTATATTAAGCTTGGAAAGCTTGGGGAGTCTTTTAATTCAGAAAAGCGCGTAGTAATTCTGATTGACGAAATTGACAAGGCAGATCTTGAGTTCCCTAATGACCTCTTATGGGAACTTGATGTTATGAATTTCTATATTCCTGAAACCAAGGAAACTATTACCGCCAGACAAAGGCCGATTGTTATAATTACTAGCAATGCAGAGAAAGAACTGCCCGATGCTTTTCTTAGGCGCTGTGTTTTTCATTACATTGATTTTCCCAATGAAGATATGATGCTGAAAATAATTAAGGTGCATTACCCTGATATGGAAAAGACTCTTCTTGATGAAGCATTAACTGCTTTTTATTGGATTAGAAGTATAAACGGCCTTCAGAAGAAACCTAGCACCAGTGAACTTTTAGACTGGGTTCAGGCCCTTGTAGTGGGCGGGATAAGTTACAAGCGAATCTGTTCCGACCTGCCCTTTTTAGGTGTCCTTTTAAAGAAGAATCAGGATTTTGAAGTTGTCCTCCGCCGCCTGCAAGCAGGAGGCGTTCAAAGGAAAGCGTCATCAACCGGCGCCCGTCGCGGTTATTGAGGTATAGATTATGTTTACCGGGCTTTTTTATACCCTGCGTGAAGAGGGAGTCCCTGTTTCCCTGACCGAATGGATGACCCTGATGGAAGCCTTAGATAAAGGATTGTCCGGTGCCAGTCTGAATGGCTTTTATCACCTGGCACGTTCACTGCTGATCAAAAGTGAAACTTATTTTGACCGTTTTGACCTTGCTTTTTACCGCTATTTTCAGGATGTTGAAACATCACCGGAACTTGCCGAAAGGGTCATGAAATGGCTTGAAAAATCACTGCCGCCGAAGCAAATTGATCCAGACCAGCGTAAAGCTTTCAGCCCGTGGGATTTGGAAGAACTGCGCAAGGCCCTTGAAGAACGGTTGACCCAGCAAACGGAGGAACATCACGGGGGAGGGCATTGGATAGGAACCGGAGGCACTTCTCCCTTCGGACATTCAGGTTACCACCCGGCCGGCGTACGAATTGGCGGGAAATCAGTAAACCATTCCGCAGTAAAGGTTGCAGCCCAGAGGCGCTACCGCGATTTTCGCACCGATGATACCCTTACTACACGACAGTTTGAAGTAGCCCTGCGCAAACTCCGCGAACTGAGCTACAACGCTGAAGGCCCAAAGGAAGAACTTGATCTGGAAGGAACCATTGACGCTACCTGTAAAAAGGCAGGAAACCTGGAACTGGTCTGGGAAAGGCCGAGAAAAAACATTATTAAACTTGTTCTGTTAATGGACTCCGGCGGTTCCATGCACCCTTATTCAAGATTATGCAGCCAGCTCTTTAATGCCGCAAGCAAAATCAATCATTTTAAGGACACCAGATATTACTATTTCCATAATTGCGTTTACGACCGTCTATACCTTGATCCTTACTGTATGAAAAATTCCTCTATTTCTACAAATGAAGTTTTAAATAACCTCGGCCGTGATTACCGGTTAATTATAGTCGGTGACGCGAGTATGTCGCCCGGTGAACTGATGATGCCCGGCGGCATCATCAGTTGGGAAGAGTACAACGAAGAACCGGGCATCATCTGGCTGCAGAGGTTATTTTCTCAATTTAAATTTTCAGTTTGGTTAAACCCTATCCCTGGCAAATACTGGCAAGCATTTTATGGTTCAGAGTCTATAAGCCTGATCAGAAGAGTTTTCCCCATGTTTGAACTGACAGTGGACGGTTTGGAACAGGCTGTTAAAGGTCTGAAAGCTAAGCTTTAAATATGATCAGCGGGGAAATCTGGTGGAGAGTTATTGGATATTGTCATTGCCGAAAGTTTGCTTAAACAATATAATGGATTTACAGCTGTACGGGAAGTAAATTTTACAATCAGGGACAGAGAGTGTTTCGGGTTTTTGGGTCCCAACGGCGCCGGCAAAACATCCCTGGTTAAAATGATTTATGGTTTCTCGCCGGTAACCTCAGGAAAACTGACAGTCTTCGGAATGGACGTAAAGACAAATATCAGAGATATCAAACGGCTGCTCGGTGTTGTCCCTCAGGAAAACAACCTTGATCCCGACTTGAAAGTGCTTCAGAATTTACTTGTCTATGCAAGCTATTTTGGAATTGACGCGCGTCTGGCCAGAGAAAGGGCGGAAGAACTGCTTGAATTTTTCGGCTTGAAAGAAAAAGCCGGGGAAATAGTTGAATCTCTTTCAGGCGGCATGAAAAGACGCCTGGTAATAGCACGTGCGCTGATTAACAAGCCAGGCCTCCTAATCCTTGACGAACCGACAACAGGTCTTGATCCGCAGGCCCGCCACATGGTCTGGCAGCGCTTGCGCCTTCTGAAAGAGCAGGGCGTGACCCTGATCCTGACGACTCATTACATGGAGGAAGCCAGTCAGCTTTGCGACCGTTTGGTAATTATGAATTTGGGGGAAATATTAGTGGAGGGAACCCCCCAGAAATTAGTAGCCGACTATATCGATGAAACTTCAGGCCAAATTGTTCAAGAGAAAAAAGAGCAGCCGGCTACATTAGAAGATGTTTTTCTCAAACTGACCGGCAGAAAACTGCAGGATTAACTTGGAAACATTAAAAAGATTGTTTCGAATTAACATTTCACCTCTGGTCTGGAAAGTTTTTCGCAGGCACCTGATTGTTTTCAGCCGAAACTGGAAAGTAAATATTTCTTTTAATTTCTTTGAGCCTCTTCTTTACCTTACAGCTTTGGGAATCGGGCTGGGGGCGTATGTTCATCCAATTGAGGGTGTCCCTTACCTTAACTACCTGGCCCCGGGGCTGGTTGCTTCATCAGCGGTTTTTGCCACTGCTTACGAGTGTACTTACGGTACTTTTATACGTATGGAATTTCAGAAGACATTTCATGCAATGGTGGCAACACCGGTCAGCATGGATGATGTAATTGCCGGTGAAATTCTTTATGGGGTTTTTAAAAGCGTCTTATACAGTCTGGTCATTTTGGCGGTTATCTTTGCCCTCGGCCTTGTCAAATCACCCTGGACTTTGCTTATCCCATGCGTTATGTTTGTAGGGGGCGCTTTGTTCGCTATTTTATCGATTATTTGGACAGGGCTTGTGCCTAACATCGAAAGCTTTAATTATTATTTTTCATTGGTAATGACTCCTTTGTTTCTGTTTTCCGGTGTTTTTTTCCCGCTGACAGGAATGAGCATAATAGTTCAAAAAATTGTCTGGATTAGCCCGCTTTACCACCTCGTCAATATTACCCGCGGAATGATCCTCGGCAGGGTAGGTATCAGCTTGGTCTGGGATTTAATCTGGATGATAGTAGCAGTGCTTATCTTGCTGCCTGTTCCATTTTACTTAATGCGCAGGTTAATGATCAGATAGTAAAGAAGACAGTAGATTAAAAGGTAACCATGGGTTAGTAAGGGGGTTCAAACGAATGAAGCGGATTGTTGTGGCGGTGGACGGTTCCGAAAGTTCCTTAAGAGCAGTCAGCCATGCTCTAAAATTAAGGAAACTCAGCTCACACGTGCATATCACTGCGCTTTATATTGGCCCGTCATGTTACGATCTTTTTCCTGAGCCCGGCGCTTGTTCGGGGTTTCAACAAAAGGAATTGGATAAGGAAATTGAGTCCAGGGCAAATGAGGTATTTAAAAAGATTGACAAAATCGCTGGTGGAAAGAGCTCAAGTATTGAAAAGGCTATTGGCCGGGGTGACGCCGCTGCCGCAATAAGCAAGTTTGCGATGGAAGGCGGTTTTGACCTTATAATAATAGGATTCCATGGATATGAAGAGGAAGAAGGTTCAAAATCCTATCTTGGCGGAGTTTGCTACAAAGTTTTGCACATGTGCCAGTGCCCTGTAACCGTAGTAAAATAATTTTCAATGCCGGGAAAAGCTGCATTCGATAAACTTTTGGCTTATAACTTTTCAACGATAAAGAAATTAGCCGGGAATGACTGTTTTTAAATAAAATTAGTTATCCCCTTAACTTATCAAAATATCATCAAGAGGCAACCTGTTCCGCGGGGGAGGAAACTCTGCAGGGTAACCTGTTGGTAGAAGTGCTACTACTGAGATATTCTTACCCCAATCGAAAATACTTTTTATCTTCATTTCATCAAACAACCTCACCCAGCAGGTACCAAGTCCGAAATCCAAAGCCCTTAATGCAATATGCTCAATTGCTATAGCTGCGTTTAAAGCAATTCTAATGCCAATTTCTTCAAAATCCATTTTTCTTACACTATTAATACGGTCCAGGACAACCTCAACCACATACTCATCTACCGCTTTGATCTTTCCGAGATCCTGGGTTCCGGAAACACTTCCGTCCAGATAACCGTTTATATCCACGCAGCAAACAAATACAACAGGAGCACTTGCAATAAAAGATTGGTTAAAAGCAGCCTGAGCCAGTTTTAGCCGCGTTGCCTCATCCTTAACCACCTTGAAACGCCAGGGCTGCGCATTACAGGCCGAAGGCGCCAGTCTGGCGGAATCCAGCAATGCGTCAATCTGTTCCTGGGGAACAGGATCGGGCTTGAATTTTCTGATGCTGCGTCTTTGTTCAATTGCTTCCTTGGTTGTGAGCATTTTCTCTTTCCTTTCTTATTCTAAAACTGACCATTTTTATTATACATTATTTTCTTCATTTCCAGCTTAATAAAAAAGCTGGTTTTATTATGCTAAATTAACCGTGATATGTTATTATTGATGCGTTAATGTTCTTTAATCTTATCGGAGGTGATGATTACCGGAATTTTCCGGTTAAACCAATGGAGAGAACTTTCGTAATGATTAAACCCGAAGGATTACAGCGCGGGGTGGCGGGAGAAATAATCGCCAGACTAGAAAAAAAAGGTTTAAAAATGGTTGCCATGAAAATGCTTGTTATTTCCGGGGATCTGGCTAAAAGACATTACGGAGAACACATCGGTAAGCCTTTTTTTGAGAACCTGGTCAAGTATATAACCAGCGGCCCTGTTATCGCCATGGTGCTTGAGGGTAAAAACGCAGTAAGCGCCGTACGCTCCATGATGGGTTCTACTGATCCTTTAAAGGCGGAACCGGGGACGATCAGGGCAACATACGGTATGGATATGGGCAGGAATATTATCCACGGCTCAGATTCCTTAACCAGCGCCGACAGGGAAATCGGCAACTTTTTTAAGACAGAGGAATTAATAGAGTATACAAGAAGTATTGAACCCTGGGTTTATGAATAAAAACAGATACTTTTAAAGGGGGTCATGGATTATGATACTGCGCCTGGGCCTGCCCAAGGGCAGCCTCCAGGAGGCTACTTTTATTTTATTTAAGAGAGCGGGATTCAACATCAAGCTTCCCGACCGTTCATACTATCCTGTCATAGATGATCCTGAACTTGAAATAATGCTTATGCGCGCTCAGGAAATTCCCCGTTATGTAAGCGATGGCGTTTTGGATGCCGGCCTTAGCGGCTATGACTGGATTATGGAGAACGGCGCGGATGTAATTGAAGTAGCCGAACTGGTTTATTCTAAGAACACACCCAATCCAATCCGCCTGGTGCTTGCTGTGGCCAAAGACAGTGAAATAAAAGAAATAAAAGATTTACAGGGTAAACGTATTGCCACCGAGTTGGTACAGGTTACCAGGCGTTTCCTGTCTGATCATAATGTGCAAGCGACAATAGAATTTTCGTATGGAGCTACAGAAGTAAAAGTGCCCGAATTGGTTGACGCAATAGCGGATATAACTGAAACGGGCAGTTCACTTCAAGCGAATAACCTTCGTATAATTGCAACAATTCTTCAGTCCACCCCGCGTTTGCATGCCAGCAAAATGGCCTGGGATGATCCCTGGAAAAAAGAAAAGCTTCAGAATCTTGCAGTACTGCTCAAAGGCGCATTAAGAGCAGATAATAAAGTGGGGCTAAAAATGAATGTTCCAGGTGATAAACTTGAAGAGGTTTTAAAAGTATTACCATCCATGAGGCATCCTACGGTTTCCAAGCTGGTTAATAGTGACTGGGTAGCAATTGAAGTTATCCTGAATGAAAAAAAGGTCCGTGAATTGGTGCCGGCTTTAAAGAGGATAGGCGCTCACGATATTATTGAATATCCCTTAAATAAAGTTATTCCTTAGGATTTTATGATTTTTTTATAGAAAGAATTATTTTTTGCATCACTTAAAGCAAAACCAGGGAATATTAGTAATTGGGAACAGTTTAATGAGGGGGCGCCGAATTGATACCTTTACGCGACAGTATTCGGGCGCGGAAAAAACCATATGTAAACTGGCTGTTAATTATTATCAATTTTATGGTTTTTTTTAGCTATCTGGGTTTATCACAGAGTGGATTGGAAGAACTATACCTTCAATATGGGGTTGTTCCCAGTAGGGTTGTTTACCTTTTGCAAACAGGAGCGCCTTTACATCTTCTTTTTATCCCCTTTATCACAGCTATGTTTTTACATGGCGGCTGGCTGCACATTATTGGCAATATGTGGTATCTGTTTATATTTGGTGATAATGTGGAAGATCTGCTCGGGCATACGCGTTACTTGTTTTTTTACCTGATTACAGGTATTATCGGCAGTCTTGCCCATGTTTTGACGAACGCTGGTTCACCGATTCCCATAGTTGGCGCAAGCGGCGCTATTGCTGGTGTTTTGGGTGGATATTTCCTTTTGTTCCCAAGAGCGCGTATTCTTTCACTGGTACCTTTTTTTGTTTTTTTCCTGGTTGAGATTCCCGCAGTCTTTTTTCTTGCCTTTTGGTTTATCCTGCAGTTGATTAACGGCGCCGTTTCATTAGGCGGCGTTGCTAACCCTGTGGCATGGATCGCCCATGTAGGAGGTTTTCTTGCGGGCGCTATATTGATTAAACTGATGGTTCCAAGGCATTCAAATAACCTGCTTCATTAAATATTCTGCCTCTGGGACTGCAGTTCCAATAAACTTTTATTTACATTATCAAGCGCATGAGCAAAAAAATCGTCAAAATCTTCCGCAATTAACTCACCGGCCTTAAAAATCAATCCGGTTACCCTTGGTATATCAATATGGATTTCATGGCGCGTGTACATTTGCAGGTCATAGCGGGCAGCTAAAGATTCGGCGGTAATTTTCGAGATTTCTATGTAATTAAAGAAATTGTGAATGCGGTTTTGGAAAACGTTTGGCTCCGTGGTATAAAAGCTGGCCATGTAATTACTTATTTCTGAAACCAGAACCTTATTCGAGAAAGCGGACTCAAGCGCCATGCTGCAATAACTGTTATTAATAAACAGTTCAATACCCATTTCAATAATGTTATGCGACTTCCACCAGCCCATCGATGAAGGCAAATTACAAGCTTCGATGGTCTCGTTAACTATAAGGCGTCCTTTTTCAAAACAGTAACCGCGTTCATAAGAAAGAAATTTTTCATCTCCATAATAATCGAGACCCCTGGGATCTATGCCATGTGTTATTACACCCAAAACGAATTCTCTTAATTCCTCTTTTTCCTGAAGAAGAAAAAGCATATCGGCCCCTTTTCCATGTGATTCATTCCGGTCGGGATATAAACCTGCTGCAATATCAGGAAAGATACTTCCCAGAACTAAAGCGTCAGATAGTAAACCAAAGAGTTTATGCGCAAAAAAAACATGCGTCTGAGGGTACATAAGAGAATACCTCCCTCTATTATCTTACATATCTCTGATAGAGCTTTCTATTTTTAAAACAGACCTGTCACTTTGCCGGTATTTACATCAACATCAATTCTCCTGAACGCAGGATCGGAACCAGTGCCAGGCATAAGGCTGATTGCGCCTGTTATTGGGCAAAAGATGCCGGCCCCGGCAAAGACCATTACGTCCCGTACAGGAAGTACCCAGTTTTTAGGGACTCCTTTAAGGTCGGGGTCATGGGAGAGGCTCAAGTGAGATTTGACCATTACCGTAGAGTAATCCTTCATCCGGGGGGAGGTTTCAAATCGTTTTGCTTTGGCTTCCGCTTCCGGCGCCCAACTCACTCCGTCAGCGCCGTATACCTCTTTGGCGATTATTTCCACCCTTTTGCGCAGAGGCATAGAAAGCGGATAAAGGTAATTGAAGTTAACCTCATCGTTACAAGCGTCTATTACTGCGTCGGCCAACTCCAAAGCCCCGTCGCCCCCCCTTAACCAATGTTCTGAAAGAGCGCATCTGACTCCAGCCTGATTCGCATAACTGCGCACCAAATTAATTTCTTCCTTTGTGTCTGTTCCAAATGCATTTATACAGACTACGGGGTTAATCCCCGATTTTTTCACGATCTCTATATGGTGTAACAGATTTGGTATTCCATTTTCCAAAAGCTTCAGATTTTCTTCCCTATACTCCCCGGGAAGGGGCCGGCCTGTTATTACCTTTGGCCCGCCGCCATGCATCTTTAAAGCTCGAATGCTTACCGTAATAACGGATACATTCGGAATAAGGCCGCTGTGCCTGCATTTTACATTCCAAAACTTCTCAAAACCTATATCAGCGCCAAAGCCGCTCTCGGTGACATGATAGTCAAACATTTTTAAGCCAATCCGATCTGCAATGATTGAAGACTGACCCAGGGCTATATTTGCGGATGGGCCTGCATGAACGAGGCAAGGCTGGTATTCAACAGTACAAAGGAGGTTCGGGTTAATTGTATTTCTCATCCACGCGCACATTGCGCCGGCTACTTCAAGATCCTCCGTAGTGACAGGGGCGCCATTTTTGTCATAGGCTACTATTATCTTGCCGAGTCTTTCACGCAGATCCTTTAAATCATTGACTACGGCGAGGATGGCCATTAATTCGGAATTTACCGCCATGCCGAATTTTGAAGCCATCATATATCCGTCCATCCTGCCGCCGATACCCATGATTATATTACGCAGGCCCTGGGCGCAAAAATCAATAGCCCATCCCATTTCTACTCTAGTTGGGTCAATGTTGAGCCTTTTCAGGTTTCGCAAGGCAAGTTCATCGTCATTGTAGTTTCTTTCATGCTGCATGCGGGCGTTCAGCGCTACCATAGCCAGGTTATGAGCGTTCATCAGGTCGTTAATATCACCTGTTAGCCCCATAGAAAATTCCGTCATGGGAATAAGCAGGGAGTTCCCCCCTCCCGCTGCGGTTCCTTTGATATTCATGGTAGGTCCGCCGGATGGCTGACGGACACAACCTCCCGCCAGCTTGCCTCTTTTCCCCAGGCCTTCCAAAAGGCCCATGCAGGTTGTCGTTTTGCCTTCCCCCAACGGGGTAGGATTAATAGCGGTAATTTGTATATACTTGCCACAGGGTTTGCGGCCAAGGCGATTAATAATTTTCATTGAATCGAGTTTGCAGATGCGGCCGTAAGGAATAATTTCATCTTTTTCAAGACCCAACCGTTCCTGCCATTCAGAAGCAGTCGGCAAGTTTTTCTCAGCTTCCAACGCTATTTCCCAGTCTGCCATTTTCATTACGTCATAAACCATTCCAATATCCTCTTCCTTTTCTCCATTACATCTTTTTAATTATGGTTTCTATTATTTTTTTATCTTTTATATTTTATATCATATTTTTTATACGTTTGGGTAAAAAGGAGGGTAAAAATATAAGCTTAGTGCAATAAGCTAAACAGGCTTAAAATTATATCCAAAAGAAACAACAGGACTATAGCCAGTTCCAGCAGCATTGACTGCTGGTTGATCAACCGGCCGCTAAGCATTGAATAGCTCTGCATAATTACATCGCTTTTCTGTTTAATGCTCCCAAGCCATGTCCTGGTACGGAATATAGACAGCGCTGCGCCATATATTTTTGCATAGAATATGTCTTCGGTTACTTTTAGTGAATCCTGAATTCTTTCTGTAATTTCGTTTATGTCAATAATAATTTCAGTCAACCTGTTCATAATCCGCCTGTATTGCCCCAGGCGCCTGAACTGGGTAACTGTCTCGGCTATACCTATAGCATCATACATCCTGCTCATTTCATCACTTAATACATGATCATAATAACGCAATTCCAGGAGTTGGGTTGCTGCAAACTCCAGCAAGTCCGGAATATCCTGACCGCCTGCCGCATCATAGACAATAGCGGAACTCCAGGTAATTATGGCCAGATCATCCTTGCTGTAAGAAAATGAATTTTTCAAGGTTTCCTTGCGAACCTGGTGACTGAATTCTTCCTGCTCGCCCAAAAGCAGAGGCAGCGGGTCCCATTCCTTCTGCCAGTTGCGAAAATAATAGATAACGTAGTCTTCTTCAAACCCAATATTTTCAGATTTAATCAAGGCGTTTTTCAGAGCCTCCCTGATTTCTTCCCTTTTATTTATAAAAACATTTTCGATACAGGATTCTGTTGATATTACACCTGCCAGGTTCAAAACACTTTTATAATTACAATAGTGCGGCAAGATAATCCGCATGGTAATGCTGATTACTCCAAGGTCGTAGATTTTCGCGGTAAACCGTACCTGGTATAACTGACCTGAAAGGGATATTTTCTCTTCGCCCAACTCTACGGTAACCGGCGGGTTTGGAATGTGGATTGATTTCGTGCGTATACGGGAGAGTTTCAGGCGGGCAGTCGGTTTGCTGCTGGAAAGAACTTTTTCAACCAGGTCAAGTTTGATTTCTTCCGCAACGTCGTAGATACGGTACAGCAGAATTGAGTTCTGCATCTTGGCCACCCCGGTTCTTCAGGTGTTATTTAGTATATATTACATCCGAAAGTCATGATTCCTTCCTGAAAAAGTAAAATATGCTTTTCATTATACATTTAGTAAACATAAGTTGTCATAATTCCTCCGGTGGCTTATAATTAAAGACGGAGGGGATATTTTTGTCGAAAGTTGTTGATTTAGGCGAAGAAACCTATCAAATTGATATTTATGAAGGAGGAAAGCCTGAAAGAACTTCCGTTTATTTGATCAGAGGCGCCAAAACTGCTTTAGTAGAGGTGGGGGCATCATCCTGTATGGTAAGCCTGCTTTCCGGACTGAATTCCTTAAATGTCTCTCTTTCCGATGTAGACTATATAATTTTAACACATATTCATATCGACCATGCGGGCGGAGCGGGAACTTTAATCAAGAAGACGCCCAATGCGCGTTTAATGGTGCATCCGCGAGGGGCCAAACATTTAATGAATCCAACGCGTCTTGTCGAAGGGACAAGAGCGGTATACACAGTATACGATAATTGCTTTGATCAAGTATTTGGGCAGGTTGAACCTGTAAACGAAGAACATATTTATACTCCTGAAGAAGGAGAACAGCTTGATCTGGGAAAAGGCAGGATATTAACTTTTTTTTATACACCCGGACACGCCCGTCATCATATGGCAATTTACGATAGCTTAACCAGGGGCCTTTTTTGCGGAGATACCCTGGGCGCTGTATATAAACCCTTATCAAGAATAATCGGACGTGATTTTGTTATTCCTGCTACGCCTCCGTCTGAATTTGATCCCTTAGAGGGAGTTGCTGTATGTGATATGATCGGCAAGCTTGCGCCGGAAGTGCTCTATTTTTCACATTTTGGAATTTCGAAAAATGCAGATTACATTCTTGAGCGAAACCGCGAACTTCTGCAGGATGTCACCAGTTCTGCCAGGGGTTTACTGTCAGAGGGCGGCTCCGTTAAGGATATTGAAGAAAAATTTTGGGAGCTTATTAGTTTGCAGATACCGGAATTCAGTCATCTTGATCTTCGTCAATTTATTCCGTTGATTGATATACAGCTTTGCGCCGAGGGTATAGTTGACTACTTAAAAAAAGAAAGTCGTAATAATTAAGATTCAAAACTTGGAAAGAGGTTGCTGGTGATGAAGGATAAATATTCCAGGGAAATTGACTATTTGCGCATATCGGTCACTGACCGCTGCAACCTGCGTTGTATATATTGTATGCCTGAAAAGGGAATTGATACCGTTCCCCATAAGGATGTTCTGAGTTTTGAGGAAATTGCCAGGGTTGTTCAGGCATCTGCTCTGGTCGGGGTAAAAAAGATCCGTTTGACAGGTGGAGAGCCTTTAATCCGCAAAGGGATAAGCCTGCTGATCAGCAAGATTAAATTAATGCCCGAAATAGACGATCTTGCCCTGACAACTAACGGGACCAACTTTGCCGAACAGGCGGAAAAACTTAAACATGCCGGCCTTAAGAGAGTAAACTTCAGTTTGGACAGTCTTCAAAAGGACCGCTTTCAATATATTACGCGCGGAGGCAATCTTAATAAGGTATTGGAGGCAATTGAAGCGGCGCTTTTGCTCGATCTTAAGCCTGTAAAGATAAATACGGTGTTAATTAGAGGCTTCAACGACGATGAGATTATTCAAATAGCAAATTTATCTATAGAAAAACCCCTGCACATACGCTTTATAGAACTGATGCCCATAGGAACTTCACAAGCCTGGGCAAGCGGGCGGTTTATTCCTGCACAGGAAGTAAAAGATATAATTGAAATAAATCTTGGGCGTCTGGAGAAAATACAGAAACCGAAAGGAAACGGACCTGCCCACTATTATAGGCTTAACGGAGCGAGCGGCACTATCGGATTTATTCCTGCAATAAGCGAGCATTTCTGCAGAAACTGCAACCGTTTGCGGCTTACGTCCACCGGCGGGTTAAGGCCATGCCTGTACTCGGAAGACGAGATAGATATAAGGACAGCGCTAAGAGGAGGGGCATCATTAAAGGAACTCTCGGAAATTATCGTTAGCTCTGTTCAGAACAAGCCGATAAGGCATTCGGCAACGGGTCCTGGCGACGACAGGTCAATGATGTACCAAATAGGAGGGTAATGCCAAAATTGGACCACGAACTGGATTCAGGTGAAGCCAAACTAACCCATTTTGACAGCGATGGCCAGGCACGAATGGTAGATGTAAGCAAAAAAGAAGATACTTTCCGCGAGGCAATTGCACGCTGTGAAATAAAGATGCTGCCGGAAACCTGGCAGCTGATTAAAAAGGGCGGCATGGCTAAAGGCGACGTCCTTGGTGTAGCCCGTTTGGCGGGTATTATGGGCGCTAAAAGGACAGGTCATTTGATTCCTTTGGCCCATCCCATTACACTGACAGGTGTCAATGTATATTTTAAAATGATTGAACCGCGGACGGTGGAAGTGGAAGCAAGAGTACATACAGTAGGCAAAACCGGCGTTGAGATGGAAGCGCTTACAGCTGCCTCAGTATCAGCCCTGACAGTTTATGATATGTGTAAGGCAGTCGATCGCGCAATGGTAATCGATAACCTGCGCCTTATCTTTAAAACGGGTGGTAAAAGCGGGGAATTTAAAAGAGAGGAATAAATAAAACAGGTTTGTCAAGGAAAGGTGGATTACATGATGACCGGAATAATCAGGGCTGTCTGCATAAGTACCGAAAAGGGGACCGCCAAGAAAGATGTCGGCAAAGGTAATTTGATTGCCGGCCACGGCATTGAAGGAGATGGACATACTGGGACATGGCACCGTCAGGTCAGTATGCTGTCTATAGAAAGCATCCGGAAAATTCAGGAGTTGGGGCTGGAAATCAAACCTGGTGACTTTGCTGAAAATTTGACAATTGAGGGTCTGAACTTTGAAGACCTTACCATCGGAAGACGTGTTAAGATCGGCTCTTCAGCCATAGGCGAAGTAACTCAAATAGGCAAGGAATGCCACAACGAATGCGATATCCGCCGTAAGTTAAATGACTGCATTATGACAAGGGAAGGAATATTTCTCCGTATACATGTTGGGGGCCCCGTGAAGACCGGAGATCCGGTTGAAGTGTTATGAAAAGTTGCCAATCAAAACCTCCCGTGATATGTATAGTCGGATCATCTAACACAGGCAAGACAACATTAGTTGAAAATCTCATTATGGAATATAAGAGGCGGGGCTTTAGGGTTGGAACAGTAAAGCATCATTTCGGTGAATTTGAAATCGATTATCCCGGAAAGGATAGTTGGCGGCACACCCAGGCCGGGGCTGATGTTGTTATTGTTTCTTCTCCGTTTAAAGCAGCGATGATTAAAAAGGTGGAACAGGAACTGACCCTGACGCAAGTCGTCGACTTGATGGGAGAAGTTGACATTGTGCTTGCTGAAGGGTATAAAGAATCAGATAGGCCCAAAATCCTTATCTGCAGCGGTGATCCGTCACCCCGGGCAAATCCTGCGCCTGCGAGTGTAATCTGTACTGTGGGGCATTGTGACAATTTCAAAGGTTATCCAACCTTTGAACCGGATGATATTCAAGGACTGGTAAGTTTTCTGCAGCCTTTTCTCGAGGAGTGAATGTTGTGCGTATTTATCTTGATTTTCTTGAAAGCATTAAACGGGAGGGCATTGCTCCCGTTTACTTGTTTTATGGCCAGGAGGTTTATTTACGCAAACAGGCTATTGAAGAGTTGAAGAGACGTATCCTGACGGAAGAAAGTGCACAGTTTAATTTTGATTATGCTGACGGCGAGGAAATTACTGGTGGAAATATAGTCTCACTTGCTGAAACTCCGCCTTTCTTTTCAGGGCTGCGGCTTGTTGTCGTCCGCCACTCGCCATATTTTGCGCCCCCCAGGAAACTGCGGGTAATGCGCAATCAAGCAGATGAGGATATTTCTGATCCGGAAGGACAGGAAGGTATTATAGCGCCCGGTGATCGAATCTTAATAAAATATTTGGAAAATCCCTGCAAAACAACATGCCTGGTTTTCGATACCAGCCAAAAGGTCGATCAGCGAAAAAGAATTTCAAAAGTCATTCGAAAGATGGGACATGTTGTTGAATTCGATTTTTTAAAAACGGCCGAATTGTCCAGATGGCTGGCCAGGCGATGTGATAGGGCAGGTAAAATTATGGCGCCGGGATGTGCTGAATTACTGATTAACCGTTTAGGGAAAAGCATGTACGCACTGGAGAATGAACTGGATAAGCTGATCTTCTACACTGGTAACCGGAATAGAATAACCAGGGAAGATGTCCTTAAAATTACGGCGGCGCAAGCAGAAGAAAATGTATTTGAAATGGTCGATGCTATTGGCGAATGCCAGGTAAAAAAAGGACTTCAAGGACTTAAAGAACTTTTAGAGGCCGGTTACAGTTTTGCATATATTTCTTATATGGTATCAAGGCAGTTCCGCCTGATCCTGCAAGTCCTGGAACTGACCAGACATGGTATAAGAGGAACTCAATTAAGCCAGCTTCTAGGAGTTCATGCATTCGTAGCCAGAAAAATTTTAACGCAAAGCCACAACTTTAAACCAGCCCAGGTTAAAGAAATTCTTGAAAAACTTCTGGAGCTTGATTTAAATGTAAAAACAGGGGGACAGGATTTCTATCCTGCTATGGAAATGTTTATTATAGAATGTATTTCTAAACTCGCTTAACCTACTTTTTTGTTGAACGCACGCATCAAACGGGATTTCTTATGGGCGGCGTTATTCTTATGCAAAATCCCTTTAGATACTGCCTTATCAATTATAACAACTGCTTTTCTCAAGGCTGATCTATTTTCTTCCTCGGTCGCAGTCGCAAGGCCGTTTTCAAACTTCCTGATAAAAGTGCGCAAATATGATTTTATACTTGCGTTGCGAAGTGTACGGTTCTCAATTACCTTAATCCTTTTTTTCGCTGTTTTTGTATTTGCCAATTATTCCTTACCTCCCAACGAGAGTCATTCTAACATGCGTCAATAAAAAAAGCAACCTGCTATGGCTGTATAGAACATCTTTTTTTTGTTTATCCTAAAGATGATCTTTTTTCATAAGGAGGTGAATAAAAATGCAATGGGTTGGTCTAATCGTGCGTTTTGTTGTTTCCGCTCTTGTCTTGATCGTTGTTAGTTGGCTTTCTCCCGGGTTTGTTATTAAGGGAGGCTTTGTCGGAGCCATTGTAGCTGCTGTTATAATAGCGCTGTTAGGATACCTTGTTGAATCAATTCTGGGTGACAGGGTAAGCCCGCAGAGCAAAGGAATTGTAGGTTTTATAGTAGCAGCAATTGTAATTTATCTGGCCCAATTTATAATCCCGGGTTTCCTAAGTGTGACCCTGGTTGGCGCCTTGATTTCGGCATTCATTATCGGACTTATTGATGCAGTCGTACCTACGGTTTTACGTTAATAATATTTAATGTTGGGGACCAGGTAATTCTTACCTGGTCCCTTTTTGTTATCCCTCTTCATAAACTTCACCTTTCAGGCATATCATTTTTTAGGAAAACACTGGAAAGGGGCCTTTGTGTGTCCTTCCTAGTATTTGCAAAAAACGCCTTTATTCGCTTTTCGATTTTTTTAGCCGCTGCATCTTTATTATTCTTTTCAGGCAATGAAATTAAATCTCTTTTAGTCGACAGAAAGCTTAATTTTCATAATTTGTTTTCTTTAAGCGATAATGTTTCCGAATGGCTGCTCTGGTCAGCCTCTCCTTTGATATTTCAAAAAGATGACGGCAGGGGTATGCTTACCTCGAGCAGTTTTGAACCTGAATTTTTCCTGCGGTCGGAGATGCCTTTTTTAGCCCGGATAAAAACGGTTGAAATTGCGGAAACGGATTTAACTGAGTCTGCATCTGCAATACCTGATGAAGATGCTTCGAAGGAGTTACAGCCCTTAACCGATCAGAATATTGTCTTTATTTACCACACCCATACCGGGGAAACATATACACTGACGGATGGTATGGATAGGCTTGATGGTAAATGTGGTGGTGTCGTAACCGTAGGCTCAACCATTAAAGAGGTTTTGGAGAAGAATTACGGCTTGAAAGTTGTTCACAGTGTTAAAATTCATGATAAGCAGTATTCTGTTTCATACAGGGAATCAGAAAAGACTGTCCGCGATTTCTTATCCGGCAATCCAAAGGTTCAAGTAATTATCGATATCCACCGGGATGCCGGGAGATCGCGAAAGAACAGCCTGGTTAAAATAAACGGTCAGCAAATAGCGCCGCTTTTCTTTATCGTAGGTTCTGATTCAAGGCAGCCTTTCCCAAACTGGAAGGATAACTATCAATTTGCAGTGCAATTATCAAAAAAGCTGGACGAAAAGTACCCTGGCCTTTGCCTTGGTGTGCACATAGGGGAAGGAAGATATAACCAATTTTTGCACCCGAGATGCCTTTTGGTAGAGATCGGCAGCGCAAGCAATTCCACCGAGGAAGCAATTGCGACGGCCCGTTTATTAGCCGATGTTCTGGGTGAAGAAATTCAGGCAATGACTAAGAATGAAAAGGATAGTCAAAAATAATTATATCAGGTAACGGTGGTAGATAATGTTTAATCAGGGAAAATTCTTATTTATTATTATATCAGGAATCCTTGTTGGGACCGTCTCATACGGTCTGCAGCAATCCTTAAAATATTTTAATGAAGCCGTTGGAGACCCTGAACCTGTCCGTTTTGCAACAATTAAAAAAATATCCCCGCTGAAATATAATTTTGAAGTACTGGGTAGTGTTTTTGAGATAAATATTGACAAAGATCTGGCCCGGAAGGTAAAAAGCTACAGCTTTAAATGATTATCTTCTAATTA
>DMZI01000071.1:12434-12914 GCA_003485325.1 Desulfotomaculum sp. | reverse complement strand
TCGTACAAGTATAAGAGGCGAAAATGAGCACGTAGGCAGTTGACCTCCCTAATGCAAGTTAATTTTCAGGATAGGATATTTCTCTTTACGACAAATCTTTTACCCCGGCTTGACGGCTGGAGTTTGGTTATCCTTGACAGGTTATGGGTGATCAGATAATATTGTTTAAGAAAATTCTTTGACATAAAGAAAAACACAACATATAAACAAGAAAGGGAGTTTAGGGAATGGTTTTTGCAAGTCTTGCCGAAAAATTGCAGGAAACCTTCCGTAAATTAAAAAACAAGGGCAGACTCACCGAGGCGGATGTTGACGAGGCATTGCGTGAGGTAAGGCGCGCTTTATTAGGCGCCGACGTTAACTTACAGGTTGTCAAGAATTTTATAGCGGGTATTAAAGACCGGGCAACAGGCCAGGAAGTTTTAAGCAGTCTTACACCCGGTCAGCAGGTAATAAAAATTGTCCGTGATGAAATGGCGG
>DMZI01000071.1:0-12278 GCA_003485325.1 Desulfotomaculum sp. | reverse complement strand
CTACCGCCGCCAAATTGGCCAGCCTGCTGCGGAAGCAGGGAAAGCAGCCCCTGCTGGTTGCCGCCGATGTTTACCGGCCGGCGGCTATTAAACAGCTTCAAGTCCTGGGGCAGCAAATAAATATTCCTGTATTTTCACGAACAGATCTGCAGGAACCGGTAGAAATTGCCCGCCTGGCTGTTGAGCATGCTCTTGGCTCTGAAAGAGACCTGCTTATTTTGGATACGGCAGGGCGGTTACATGTTGATGATAAATTAATGGTTGAACTGGAATTAATCAAAGCCAAGGTGCATCCCCACGAAATAATTCTGGTTGTGGATGCTATGACGGGACAGGTTGCTGTCAATATCGCCCAGGCTTTTCATGAACGTCTTGGCCTGGATGGAGTCATCCTGACCAAGCTGGATGGTGACAGCAGGGGGGGGGCGGCGCTTTCAATAAAGGCCGTTACAGGCTGTCCGATTAAATTTGTTGGGACCGGTGAGAAACTGGATGCTCTGGAAACTTTTCACCCGGACCGTATGGCGGAACGTATCCTGGGCATGGGCGATGTGCTTACTCTGGTGGAAAAGGCTCAGAGCGCTATTGATGCTGAGCAAATGGAAAGGCTTAATAAAAAGGTATACAGCGCCGAGTTTACATTGGAGGATTTTTTGGAACAGCTTCGTGAAATTAAAAAAATGGGACCGCTACAGCAGCTGATCAGTATGATACCCGGGCTTGGAAATGCCAAAATGTTAAAAGAACTGGGCGAAATTGATGAAAAAGAACTTGTTTATGTCGAAGCTGTGATCAGTTCCATGACGCGCTGGGAAAGGCGTAACCCTCAGGAGATTAACGGCAGCCGCCGCCGCCGCATTGCAAATGGGAGCGGCACATCAATACAGGATGTCAACCGCATATTAAAACAGTTCGAGCAGACCAGAAAAATGATCAGGCAGTTTGCGGAGGTGGGTAAAAGCGTAAAAAAGGGTGGCAAGTATCTGCCCGGTTTTATTCAGGATAAACGCGGCAAACCGTTATTCTAGAAAAACGGTTAACCGGTAAATTTAAAAAACCAAGAAAAGATGAAAAGGCAGGTGATATTATTGTCAGTTAAAATCAGGCTAAAAAGAATGGGCGCAAAAAAGAAACCTTTTTACCGTATTGTTGTTGCGGATTCCCGTTCGCCGCGGGATGGCCGTTTTATAGAAGAGTTGGGTTATTATAACCCCCTTAAGGAACCGGCCGAAGTGAAGATCGATCAGGAAAAGGCAGTCAGCTGGTTAAAGATGGGAGCTCAGTCCACGGATACTGTTCGTTCTTTATTTAATAAGGCCGGTATATTTAATAAGCTCGCCAAGGATAGCTAGTTGTTACAACTGGAGGATGACGAGGGGGAACTATAATAAGATGGAAGAGCTGGTTGAGGTTCTGGCCAAAGCCCTTGTTGATCAGCCGGACAAAGTGGTAGTAAATATGATCAAAGGTGAAAAAGCTTTTGTGATCGAATTAAGAGTTGCCACGGAAGATATGGGCAAAGTAATTGGAAGGCAGGGTAAAATAGCAAGGGCCATACGTATTGTTGTTAAAGCTGCTGCAGCTAAACAACATAAAAAAGTACTTGTAGAAATTGTTTAAGGTAGTCAAGGGGGCAGTTTAAGACCCCCTCTTTTATTTCATATAGTCCTGTTTTGTACAACCGGTATTATAAGAGGAGATAAAAAAACTGGAAGAGTTATTAATTATAATTGGAAAGGTAATTGGCACATACGGAAACCGCGGTTGGGTACGTGTTCTTCCGCTAACTGATTTTCCGGAACGTTTTTTTAAAATGGACAGGGTGATCCTTTCAAAGGGGAACCTGGAAAAGGAATACTTTATCTCTGAAGTGAAGCAGCATAAAAATTATTTGCTGATTGACTTTCAGGGCATATCCGATATGAATGCCGCCGAGTTGCTTGTGGGCGCCCTGCTGCAGGTAACCAGAGAGCAGTTAGTGAAACTTCCGGCCGATAATTATTTTATCTTCGATATAATAGGGCTTTTTGTGTATACCGAAACATCCGAATACCTTGGAAAGATAGAAGACGTGCTTCATACAGGGGCGAACGATGTTTATGTGGTCAGAAAAGACCAACTATTGCTTTTAATCCCCGCTTTGAAACAGGTAGTCAAAAAAATTGATCTTGAAAATTGCCGGATGATTGTAAAACTGCCGGAAGGATTGGAAGCGACAAATGCTGATTAATATTTTGACTGTTTTTCCGGAGATGTTTTCAAGCCCTTTTAATGACAGCATTATTAAAAGGGCGAGGGAAAAGGGCCTTCTGGAACTTAATTTGGTCAATATCAGGGATTTTTCGGAAAACAAGCACAAAAGTGTTGATGACTCCCCATTTGGGGGAGGGCAGGGAATGGTTATGTCTGCCGTCGTTTTTTTTAAGACAATGGATTGGCTGACAGAGACCCAGGGTGATCAGGACAGGGTTGTTCTGCTCAGTCCCGGCGGACGTCAATTTAACCAGAAAATAGCCTGGGAACTAAGCCTCCTGAAGAGGGTTACACTTATTTGCGGACATTATGAAGGTATTGATCAGCGTGTTCGGGAAATATCTTCAGACGAGATATCAATCGGTGATTATATTCTCACCGGAGGTGAAATTCCTGCCATGGTAATAGTTGATGCTGTTGCAAGGCTTATCCCAGGTGTCCTGGGGAAGGATACATCAGCAAGTGAAGAGTCTTTTAACGATTTGTTGTTGGAGTACCCTCAATATACAAGACCCCGGGAGTATGGAGGATTTCCTGTTCCCGAGGTTCTTCTAAGCGGGCACCATGAAAATATTCGTTACTGGAGAAGGCAGCAATCTCTTTTGCGTACACTGACAATGAGGGAGGATTTGCTATCCAAGGCTATCTTAACTGACGAAGACAAGAAAATACTCAGGGAAATCTTTAAGCGTCTTAAAAATTTAAATTTAGACTTGGAAAATTAAATTTTTTTAATTAAAAGCTGCCATAATATGGAGGATATGGTTATCCAAGGCAGAATAATAAATAGAGAAAGTGAAGATAGGGGGTTGATATTGTTGTTGAAGAGGCACTATGAACTTGTTAAGGAACTCAAGACATTTGAAAAGATTGCTGTAGATGAACTTTCTGTAGAAGATATTTCATATTATTTGAAGCTTCGCAGGGAACATGAGGCGAGCAGTGAACAACTTGCAAGTCTTATTCCAAAAACGCTGGAGAATGTCAAAAGGATGGTTGATCAATCGGGGGAGCAGCTTGATGAAATATTTCTTATGACGGACAGTATTACCGGCGGCGATTTAAACCATAACCGCTATGATTTTATGAACAAGTTAATTGAATATCTGGGCATGCTTGAGACAAGCGTTGGACAGATGGCTGCTGGATGTTTACGGCTATTAAAACTGCTGGATACTGAGCTTTCCCAAACAACTCCTGCAATAGTTCCGTTAGACAACCACCCTGCTGCCTCATTTCCGGTCGATATGCTCTCTGAGGTTGCCTGTGCTGTAGTCCAGGTTCAAAAACCTTTGACTGAAGGAAATACTAAAGAATTAAAGGTTGCTCTGGGAAAAAACGGGGCAGTAAAGGATAGTGAAAAGGGAAAAGAAGCTGGTAATGATAAGATAAAAGTTTCTCCTGCGACAATAAAAAAACTGGAGATGATGGTTAGGCCCAAGGGTGTAGCTGAAAACATCGTTAAAATAAATGCGGCGCCGGAAGCAAAGTCTCAACCTGCGAAAGGCAGTAAGGACCGGCCTAAAAGGTGATTTATTAAGGTGATTATTTATTATATAAAAAGCCTGTTCATAAATTATGGCAGGCTTTAATTTTTCTTTCATTCACCATTATCCGGAGGCGCCGTATCAATCCGTCTAAGCGGGGTAACCTTGTTTCTGCGCCCGCTGCCGCGTAAAGGCACTTCACCTTCGGTGATTTCCAGGTAAAAGATTTTATCGGGATAACAGAGTACAGTTACAACACCGCGCTCCGGTTCAGTAAGCCATATCCCCTGAAATTCAATCATTTCCCCCAGATCCATTTTCACTCTCCGGGGTCCATCCAGCACTTCAAGTTCCCACCCTTGAATGCTGACAATAATTGTTTTCTTAGGATGCTGGTTTTCCATTATACACCTCCAGTGTTTGCTTGACTTATTATTTTACTCATCTAACCTGCCTGATGTTAAAACGAAGTCATTATATCATATCCAAAAGAAGAGTTGAAGCGACCGCGCCGTATTTTTTAGAAAATTTCAGCAATGGGGATATAATATTGTTTTTTTGAGACATACTAAATAACGAAATACTTGGAGGAGGTGAATACATGCATCACTGGATGATCACTGAAATGGAAAAACTTCGCGTTTCTGATCAATTAAAGGCAGAAGAACTTTGCGCCAAGAAAGCAAGTTTTTATTTGAACCAGAGTCGAGATCCCGCTGTTCAAGCACTGCTGCAGCAGTGTGTCGAAAAAGGTCAAAGACATATCAGCGCTTTAAGCGGTTTGCTTCAGGAAGCCGGTCTGTCAAATATAGCCAGGCATTAATTTATAAAAATGAAAGGAGGTTATTGTAAATGGAGTTTACTGATCGTGATATTTTAACTGACATACTTACTGGCGCCAAAACGATCTCTACCGGTTATCATACGGCAGTGCTTGAATCGGCAAACGACCGTGTGCGCGGCACGCTTATCCAGATTAATAACGAAGAACTAAATATACAGAAGAAAATTTTTGACCTTATGCATTCACGCGGTTGGTATCCGCTGGATCCGGTATTTACCGGCGTCCCGATGGGGGCTGAAACAACCGGTATCCGTTCAGAAATAGGCTCAATGAGGTCCGTAAGCGCCTATCCGGGAGGAAGCATGGGGATTGCTCCAGGGATGAGCCCTGGTCCGATAGGCCGCAGTTGGTAGTAAAAGAAAAGGTAAGCCCGCGTACGGACCTCTTACGCGGGCTTATCTTTTTAAAGAGGAATTCCTGGTTTATATGTTATAATAAAAACTACTCAGGATAATTCTTTATTTAAAATACCGGGTGTGACAATGACTTGGATAAGATAGTGATTAAAGGCGCGCGTATCCATAACTTAAAAAATATCAGCCTGGAAATTCCACGCGGGCAAATGGTGGTTTTCACCGGTTTATCCGGCTCAGGAAAGTCTTCACTGGCCTTCGACACTATTTATGCTGAAGGTCAGAGGCGTTACGTGGAATCATTGTCCGCTTATGCCCGGCAGTTTCTCGGGCAGATGGAAAAACCGGATATCGACTATATTGAAGGGCTTTCACCCGCTATTTCAATTGATCAGAAGACGACCAGTCATAATCCCCGTTCGACCGTGGGTACAGTGACGGAAATTTACGATTATTTAAGGCTGCTGTTTGCACGGATCGGCAAACCCTATTGTCCGCAATGCGGACAACCCATTACAAGACAAGCCGTGGAGCAAATGGTGGACCAATTAGTTTCTTTACCGGAAGGAATCAGGTTGATGATCTTAGCGCCCGTAATCCGGGGGAAAAAGGGGGAGCACCAAAAACTCATTGAAGGAATTCGTAAAAATGGGTTTTCACGGATAAGGGTGGACGGGGAATTGTTTGATACGGGAGAAACCCCCAGAATTGATAAAAACAAAAAACATAACATAGAAATTGTAGTAGACAGGTTAATTAACCGTCCTGGTTTGACGCAGCGGTTAACCGATTCTTTGGAAACCGCTCTTAAGAATGCAGATGGCATTGCGATTGCCGCAGTTGAAGATGGTACGGAGATCGTTTTCAGTGAAAAATTTGCCTGTCCGGATTGTGGTACAGGTTTGCCGGAAATCGAACCCAGGATATTTTCTTTTAATAGCCCTTTTGGCGCCTGTCCCACCTGCACGGGTTTGGGAATTCATAAAAAAATAAATCCTGATCTGGTTGTTCCGGATATGAATAAATCAATAGCAGATGGCGCTATCGAAGGCTGGTATAAAGGGGCAACAGCTTATTCCTACCTGGAGGGTGTCGCGGAAAAATACGGTTTTAGCCTGGAAACACCAATATGCCAATTAACCACTGAGCAGTTAAACACGCTCTATTACGGAACCGGCCAGGAACAAATAAGGTTCAGGTATAAAAACTCGTACGGGCGGCAAATTGAATACCAGGTTCCCTTTGAAGGAATTATGAACAACATAAAGCGCCGGTACAAGGATACAAATTCTGAGTACATGCGTGAAGAAATTGAACGTTATATGAGCTTTCTGCCATGTCCGGATTGTAAAGGCGATCGACTGAGAAAAGAAGCCCTGGCTGTAAAAGTTGGGAATCTTTCCATAGTCCAGGTAAGCCGTTTTCCGGTTTCTGAAATGCTCAGCTTTTTTAATTCTCTTGAACTAACTGACAGGGAAAATCTGATTGCCAGGCGTATTCTTAAAGAGATTGTTGAACGTTTGGGATTCCTTGTTAACGTGGGTCTTGATTACCTTACCATTGATCGTCCTGCGGGTACGCTCTCCGGCGGTGAGGCACAGCGTATCCGGCTGGCTACTCAGATAGGCAGCGGTTTAACCGGTGTTCTGTACATTCTTGATGAACCAAGTATAGGCTTGCACCAGCGTGATAACAGGCGTCTTTTGGATACTCTGCTGCATTTAAAGGACCTGGGCAATACGGTTATTGTAGTAGAGCATGATGAGGAGACTATTCTAACTGCGGATCATATTGTCGATATTGGTCCCGGGGCGGGAGAAAATGGCGGACAGGTTATAGCACAGGGGAAAGTTGAAGATATCATAGGCAATCCCGTTTCAATCACCGGCCAGTATTTAAGCGGCCGGAAATATGTGCCGATTCCGGAGACCCGCCGCATTCCAAAAGAAAAATTTTTGACAGTATTAGGCGCTGCCGAGCATAATTTAAAAAATATAAACGTTACTTTTCCTCTTGGGTTATTTATTTGCGTAACAGGAGTTTCCGGTTCCGGTAAAAGCACCCTTATAAACGAGATTGTTTACACAAACCTTGCCAAAGAGCTGCATGGTTCCAGAAACCAGACAGGGTTTTGCAGGGGTATTGAGGGGCTGCAGTTTCTTGATAAAGTAATCAGTGTAGATCAATCTCCGATCGGACGGACTCCGCGTTCCAATCCGGCAACTTATACCGGGGTTTTTAATGAAATCAGGGACCTGTTTTCACAATTGCCCGAAGCGCGCGTACGGGGTTACAAGCCCGGCAGGTTTAGTTTTAATGTCAAGGGAGGACGCTGTGAAGCTTGTTACGGTGACGGTATTATTAAAATTGAAATGCACTTTTTGCCTGATATTTACATTCCTTGCGAAGTATGCAAGGGTTCAAGGTACAACCGTGAGACAATGGAAGTAAAATACAAGGGTAAAAGTATAGCTGATGTATTGAATATGACTGTCGATCAGGCGGCGGAGTTTTTCCGGTTTCAACCCCGTATTTACAGGCGTTTAAAAACTTTGCAGGATGTTGGCCTTGGGTATATTCGCCTGGGGCAGCCGGCGCCGGAACTCTCCGGCGGGGAAGCCCAGCGTGTAAAGCTGGCGACAGAGTTGTCCAGGCGTTCTAACGGGCGTACTTTTTACATACTTGACGAGCCTACAACCGGATTGCATATGGATGATGTGGCTCACCTGCTTAAGGTTCTGCACCGTTTAACGGAGGCAGGCGACACAGTGGTGGTAATTGAACATAATCTTGATGTGATTAAGACTGCCGACTATATAATAGATCTCGGCCCGGAGGGCGGAGAACGCGGCGGGAGTGTAATTGCAGAGGGTACACCTGAGGAAGTAGCATGTAAAACAGAATCATATACAGGTCAGTTCTTAAAAAAAGTTCTTCCCTCCTTGGCTATAAAAGCGACCGGGCATAAAAAAAATTATCTCGTAGAGGCGAGGATCTAATGTTAGAGGAAAAGCTCACTAGGCTGCCCAGTACATCCGGCGTTTATTTTTTTAAAGATGCCGAGGGGAAAGTAATCTATGTGGGTAAGGCGGTATCCCTGAAGAATCGCGTTCGTTCATATTACCATGCCGGAGCCGGTAATTCCCCTAAGGTGCGTTCTTTGGTCGAGCGAGCGGTGGATTTTGAATACATAATAACCGATAATGAAGTTGAAGCCCTTATCCTGGAATCAAACCTGATCAAGGAGCACCGCCCCCGCTATAACATTCTGTTAAAAGATGATAAGAGTTATCCCTATCTTAAAATATCTCTGAAAGAAGAATTCCCCCGGATTCAAATTACAAGAAACTTTATTCGTGATGGATCTGTTTATTTTGGCCCCTATACTCAGGTCGGAGCAATTCAAGATACATTGAACCTGCTCAGAAAACTCTTTCCTTTTCGAACCTGTAACCAAAAAATAACAAAAATTGACGGTGGTTTTGGAAAAGCTTCCAGAACAAACAGGCCTTGTCTTAACCATCATCTAAACCAATGCCTGGCTCCATGTTCCGGTTTAGTTGCACAGGAGGAATATCTGGCCATGATTCAGGAGGTTTGCCTGTTCATGGAGGGCCGTCAGGAAGATGTGGTCAAAAGAATTGCTTTGAGAATGGATGAGGCGTCAAAAAAACTGGATTTTGAAAATGCCGCCAAATTTCGTGATCAGATTAAATCGATCGAACTGGTAATTGAGAAACAAAAAGTTATCCTTAAAAACCCAAGTAACCTGGATATTATTGCCGCCGCTGCCGGCCAGGGAATCTGTTGCGCAATGGTTTTCTACATGCGTTCCGGCAAACTCATCAGCAGGGAGCATTTTTTGCTCAGTAATACCGAAGATTTGAGCAATGCGGAAATAATTACCGCGTTTATCAAGCAGCATTATAATAATGTTGACTTTGTTCCCGAAAAGATTCTGCTGTCCGGCATTATGGAAGAAGAAAAAGGGGTTGTTGCAGCCTGGCTTTCCTGCAAAAGGGGCGGGAAGGTCAAACTTTGTACTCCCCGAAGCGGGGAAAACAAGCAGTTGATTGAAATGGTTGAAAAAAATGCCGTACTGGCTTTGCGGGAAGCTGAAATAACAGCGCAAAAAAAACAGTTTGACGATCAAGCCCTGGAAGAACTGAGAATTGAACTAGACCTGCAAAATACACCAGCACGCATAGAATGTTATGATATTTCAAATACTCAGGGTTTTGAAAACGTTGCTTCAATGGTTGTTTATGATCAGGGAAGGATAACGCCTGAACACTACCGGAAGTTTAAAATCCGGACAGTAGAAGGCCCAAACGATTACGCCTGTTTGCAGGAAGCGTTAAAAAGGCGATTTTTGCGCGCTCGTCAAGAAAAGGAATTGCTTGACAGCGGCCGGCTTTCGACAAAAAAAGCGGGATTTCACCGTTTGCCGGACCTTATTATCGTTGATGGCGGCGCCGGGCAGCTCTCCTGTGCCCGGCAGGTAATGAGGGAGACGGGTTTTGAATATATCCCGGCCTGCAGTATAGCCAAGGGGGAAGAAGTTATTTATATGGAAGAGAAGGATGAACCCATCCGCTTGCCTTCTAATTCACCTGCGTTGCGCCTTGTTCAGAGATTGAGGGATGAAGCCCACCGTTTTGCTCTTGCTTATCACAGAAAGCTGCATGCCTCCAATAGTCTTTCTTCAATTCTCAATGAGATAAAGGGTATCGGCAAGGTTCGCCGGCTGGCGCTTCTTTCAGCATTTCCATCTTTGACGGCTATCAGCAAGGCCACCCTTAGTGAGTTAACGGAAGTGCCTGGCATGACTCTACCGGCAGCACAAGCGGTTTATAATTTTTTTCATTAATAATAAATAAGAATATGAAAAGGAAAACGTTTAGACAAAAATGAAAAATCATTTTGTAACCGGGGTTGATCTTGGTGGAACTAAGATATATACGGCTGTTGCCGATTTAAAGGGCCGCATTTTAGCTGAAACCAAGACGCCAACCGAAGCCGGTAAGGGGATAGATTTTGTACTGGACAAGATTGTGGCGACGGTTAAACAAGTCACAGAAAAAGCAGGACTTTCGGAAATTCCCGCTTATCTTGGAATTGGCGCTCCCGGGCCGCTGGATCCACAGCGCGGCTTTATTTATCAGGCGCCAAATCTTGGCTGGCAGGATGTCCCTCTCAAATTCCTTTTAGAAGAAGCATTACATGTTAGCGTAACGGTAGGCAATGACGCCAACCTGGCTGCTCTGGGAGAATTTTGTTTTGGAGACTATAAGGGGGCTTCTAATTTAATTTACATTACTATCAGTACGGGTATCGGCTGTGGATTAATTTTGAATGGGGAACTTTATCAGGGGGCTGATTACAGCGCAGGAGAAATAGGTCATCTTGCCGTTGAACCGGATGGGTTATTATGCAGCTGCGGGAATAGGGGTTGTCTGGAAACAATAGCCTCGGGGACTGCTATAGCCCGCTTTGCAAGGGAACTTGTCCAACAGGGTAAAGGAACGGGCATTCTTAAGGCAGCCGGAGATTTGTCAGAAGGAATAACTGCCGAGGCAGTTTCACGGGCTGCCGCCGCCGGTGATCAAGAGGCGCTCGGGATTTTGGATAAAACCGGCAGGGCTTTGGGCCTTGGCCTTTCATACATAGTAAATCTGCTCAACCCATCCCTGATCCTTTTAGGCGGGGGGGCTATGAAAGCAGGGCCTCCGCTATGGCAGGCAATGAATGTTGAGTTAAGAAGAAGGGTGATTAAATCAAATAGGAACAAACTCAGAATATTGCCTGCCGCGCTAGGCGACAGGTCAGGTTTGCTTGGGGCGGTTGCATGCGCCCTTCAGGCAAGCCGGTTATAATAACCTTTATATGTCACTTGCCAAGGATTTATTTTGACCGGCAGGTATTAGCGTTTGTAGAGAGAATATTAAAATTATTTTCGATAAGCAATATTTAAATCATATCTTTCAGGTTCAGTTTCCATCTTCAGCAGTGTAGTTTTAGATAATGGAAATTGAAAAAATTCTTTGGCTAAACTTATAATAACATACGAAAAGGGGGTCTTTAGTTTTGTGGGATATTTTAGATAATCCGGAAGCAATCAGCAGGATTGACACGCAGAATATGCTTGCGTCTTTATGGAATTTGCCTGATCAATGCAGCGAAGCCTGGAAGATTGGCAACTCTGTTGACCTGCCCGCTGAAATAAAAGCCGACAAAATTGTCGTTACCGGTCTTGGGGGGTCCGCTATCGGAGGAGACCTTTTAAGGGTCTTTTCTACAAACAGACTGGCCGTTCCGGTATTCGTAAACCGTCACTATTCACTTCCTCTGTTCGTTGATCAGCAAACGCTTATTTTTGCAGTCAGCTACTCGGGAAACACTGAAGAAACACTTAGCGCTTACCACATAGCCCGTGAAAAAAAAGCTACTATAATTGTTTTAACTACCGGGGGAAAACTTAAAGATATGGCTCAAGCAGACAAGATTCCGGCAGTTACCGTTCCTGGAGGCATTTCCCCGCGTGCCGCAACGGGTTACTTATTTATACCGATGCTGGCAGTACTTGAGAGAATTGGTCTTGTTACAGGCATCTCTGAAGAAGTGGCCGAACTTGTTCAACAGCTGAGATTATTACGTAATCAATTAGGTCCTCAGGTGGAATTATCGGGCAACTTGTCCAAACAGCTTGCTGCAAGGCTTTACGGGCATATCCCGGTAATCTGGGGTTCGTCTGGAACGACCGAAGTTGTCGCCCAGCGTTGGAAAGGCCAATTTAATGAAAACACCAAAACACCTGCTTATTGGAACGTTTTTCCGGAACTCAATCATAACGAAATAGTAGGTTTTGAAACACCTGCAGAGATATTGAAAAACCTCTTTTTAATAATTCTTCGGAGCAAGGACGATCACGCCAGGGTACAAAAAAGGATTGAAATCACACATCAGGAAATAGGAGATAAAGTAGCCGGTGTTGCGCAAATTCAGTCAGCCGGGGATACAATTCTTTCCCGGATGTATTCCTTAATCTATACCGGGGATTATACCAGTATTTACCTCGCTTTGCTTTACGGAATCGATCCCGGCCCTGTAAAAGTCATTGATCGGTTAAAGGAAGCCCTGGCCAGTCAATGACCATAAGGAAACATCCATGCCGCTGAAGCGGCGCCATCAGGAGGATGAAAATTCATTAATAAAGGAAGGTCAATGCCTTAAGTGCGATTTTGAGCCTTCATTCAAAGAACGAGTGAACCCGAGGATAAGCGAGGGAATTTGTTTGAGGCGCATAAGCGCCGAGTTTTGACCGAGCCCGAGGGTGAACGA
>DMZI01000057.1:2608-2965 GCA_003485325.1 Desulfotomaculum sp. | reverse complement strand
TACGAAGTCAAACTTGGATGGGCTAAATATGCTCTTAGAAAACAGGTAGTTGAACCTGTATTCGGTCAGATAAAAGAAATCAGGGGGTTTAGAAGATTCCTCCTTCGAGGGCTTGACTTAGTTCAAGGTGAATGGCTGCTGCTTTGTCTGACACATAACATTTTGAAATTATTTACCAATAGAAAACAGGTTGTTTTCTCAAATAGATTTATATGGAAGAATCGGTTTGTTAGAACCGATTTAAACTTGTAGAGTGCTGCAACCCTCTTTGTGTTATGTTTTGTTTGGCGATTAAGATTGAATTCCTAGACAGGCTGCTAGGGCTTACCTATTCCACACCCAGGAATAAGATTCAAA
>DMZI01000057.1:0-2420 GCA_003485325.1 Desulfotomaculum sp. | reverse complement strand
AACAAAGTAAATAATACTGAGCTACTTTTAACCTGATCAAGAAAAGAATTGTTATTCAAATTATGAAAGCAGTTCTTTCTGCAACCTGTCACTTTAGATCAAGATAAAAAGATCGTAGCTATTTGGATAGTGTACGATAAGTTCTGCCAGTAACTAATTACCCGGAATTAGACAACCTGTTTCAGTATGGTTTTTTTATTTTTAAGGTGTCGCTATCTGTCCGGATGGGATAGTTTGAATCTCTTTGTGCCAAACATTCATGCTTTCAATCTTACCGGAGATGTTAGTATTGTTAACCAGCGTCCCGTCAAAAATGTAGCCTGCCTTGGCAAAGGTTGCATTTATGCCAAAATCCACTGCCCGGGCAATGGTGTAAAGCGTCTTAAAACCCTTGCATCTCATCTCTTCTTCCATTCTTAGAAGCAGAATCAAGGAAAGATTTTGTCCGCGGTAGGCCTCTAAGGTGGCAAAGTCAGTCATCTCACTGTTTAGGCAGGAGGAGTCAGTCTCGCTGGAAGCCAGAGCTATTAACTGTTCTGCTAAAAATACCCCAAAATAGACAATGGTTTCCCCCATCTTTTGAATCAGATAATCTGGATCATGAATGGGGAAAGGATAGGTTTCAAAGACCTGCTTATAAACATCCGCCATCGCCGGCGCATCCGATGGTGATAAGGCCCGCATCTGCATACCGGATGGCAAAGAGGGTAAACCCGAGTTGCTTTTGGACTTGCTTTGCGCCACGGACAGCACTTGACCGATGAGTGCCTGTTCTTGGCATACTGCCCGTTGCTCGTCAAAATATTTTCCCATAAATACATAGTCTTCCCGGCCATTTTTGTAACGCGGAATCTTGGCTTCCCGTCGGTACCCCACCTTGGAAAAAAGTTCTTCCACTGATTGGGGAATTTTGGCAAGGATCTTCGTATAGCCGGCTTTAAGTGCTAAATGTTCGAGTTGTGTTATGATCTGCGCCTGGTCTCTAGTATCGTATTTCATCAAGTAGATCCGGTTATTTTCTTTACCATGCTGAATTTGGGAAAACCCTAAGGTTTCAATGGTATCACTCATCGATCTTATCTCCATTGTTACGAAGACGTCGCTCCAAATTTTCAGGCACTAAGGTAATATCCTCTTCGTAATCACTTAACAATTTGGCAATTCCGATGGTCTTATACTCAACTTCATTCTCAGAAATTTTTAGCTGTAGATTGCAGCGATCACATTCTAAATCACATTCATTCTGCTCATAGCAGGACGGCATTTTATAGGTGCTTATGAGTCCTTCATAATTGCGCAATACCACCTTGTTGGTGGACCAGGAAAGTATATAGTTGGGCATTATCGGGATTTTGCCACCCCCGCCCGGTGCATCAATTACGTAGGTCGGCACGGCAAAACCGCTGGTGTGACCACGCAGGCTCTCCATAATCTCGATGCCTGTCCCGACATTGGTTCTGAAATGTTCCAGTCCTTCGGACAAGTCGCATTGATACAGATAATAAGGGCGTACCCTGTTGGCTACCAACTTATGCACCAGGGACTTCATAATGCGGGGACAATCATTTACCCCACGCAATAAGACCGATTGGTTGCCTAGGGGAATTCCAGCTTTGGCCAGTTTTTTCAAAGTTCTTCGGGATGAAGCAGTGATCTCATTGGGATGATTAAACTGCGTGTTTAACCAGAGGTTGTCATATTTCTCGAAGATTTTGAGCAAATTATCCGTTATCCGATAGGGCAGCACTACAGGCATTCTTGATCCGATTCGAATAACTTCAACATGAGGTATTTGGGAAAGCTCAGCTAGAATCCAGTCCAAATACTCATCAGGAAGCATCAGGGGATCACCGCCGGAAAGTAAAACATCCCGAACACGAGGTGTGTTTTTGATATATTCGATGCCCTGTATAATTTCATCCCTAGAAGGAATGGACTCCACATCCCCTACCTTACGCTTGCGGGTGCAGTGCCTGCAATACATGGCACATACCTGGCTGATATAGAACAGCACCCGATCGGGATAACGGTGGGTAATCCCGGGAACAGGGCTGTCTGCTTCCTCATGTAAAGGATCAGCCATTTCACAATCTGAAAGATTGAGTTCCTCTAAACGGGGAAAGCACTGCTTAAACACCGGATCATTCTCGGGATCGGTGGTGTCTACCAGGGATAAGTAATAAGGGGTCACCGCCAAAGGAAATTTATCAATGGTTTGTTGGATGGCTTTCTTTTTTTCCTCCGGAAAAGTTATATTCAGGATCTTCTCAACAGTTTCCGCTTTACGGATGGTATTTTTGATTTGCCATTTCCAATCGTACCATTTAGCCATGAGATTGCCTGATATTTCCTCCTGGTTCATCCTGTCTTTAATTAAGTTAATCGTCTCTTGCATAGAAATTCTCCATTCCGCCGCTGTC
>DMZI01000004.1 GCA_003485325.1 Desulfotomaculum sp. | reverse complement strand
CCGGCGGGATGACGACGCCACCCACTCGCCTATGTTCCAACAGGTGGAAGGCCTGCTGATCGATACAAGAATTACTTTTGGCGATTTGAAGGGGATTCTGGAGCTCTTTGCCAAGGAGATGTTCGGCCCCTCAACGCTGACCCGCTT
This sequence comes from Desulfotomaculum sp., assembly GCA_003485325.1. Classification (GTDB taxonomy): domain Bacteria; phylum Bacillota; class Desulfotomaculia; order Desulfotomaculales; family Nap2-2B; genus 46-80. The sequence goes on along the minus strand of DMZI01000004.1, from coordinate 4,612 downwards.
CAGGGCCAGTTTCTTCCCATTCACGGAACCGAGCGCGGAAGTTGACATCTCCTGCGTAATGTGCGGCGGCCACGGATGCAGGGTTTGCTCACAGACAGGCTGGCTGGAAATTTTGGGCTGCGGTTCCGTCCATCCCAGGGTGCTGGAGATGTCCGGCTATAATCCCGAGGAAGTCACCGGCTTCGCTTTCGGCGTAGGCGTGGAAAGAGTGGCCATGCTTAAATACGGGATTGACGATATCCGCTTGTTTTACGATAACGACCTTCGTTTTTTAAACCAGTTTTAGGCTCTAAAGGAGCATTATTAAGGAGGTTCATGCGTTTTGCGAGTTTCACTTAATTGGCTGAAGGATTTCGTGGATGTCGACGTTTCCCCGCTTGAACTGGCTGAGAGGTTAACCTTTGCAGGTTTGGCCGTTGAGGGCGTTGAAAGTCCGGGGGAAGGCGTCACAAAAGTTTTCACGGGACGCATTTTAAAAATTGAGCGGCACCCCAATGCAGACAGGCTTTTAATCTGTGAAATTTCCTTCGGCGACAGCGAGCAGTTAAAGATAGTCACCGGCGCGCCAAATGTACAGGAAGGGCAGATTGTTCCCGTAGCCCTTGAAGGGGCAACGCTGGCGGGCGGGCTGGTCATCAAGCGCGCAAAATTAAGGGGCGTTGAATCCAGGGGGATGCTCTGCTCGGGGCAGGAACTTGGACTGGACACAAAGTCACTCCCTCCCGAACAGGCTCACGGTGTGATGATCCTGCCTGCAGATACTCCTGCCGGCCTGGACGTAAAACCTCTTCTCGGCCTGGACGACACTATTTTAGAGCTTGAACTGACCCCCAACCGCGGCGATTGCCTGTCCATGCTCGGAGTTGCCAGGGAAGCAGCCGCACTTTTGAAACTTCCTTTAAAATACACGCCTCCTAATGTTGAAGAATCACTTCCGCCCTGCACGGACAGGGTAAAAGTTGACATAGAGGAACCGCTTCTGTGCCGCCGCTATGTGGCGCGCCTGATGACCGGCGTCAAGGCAGGGCCGTCCCCGCTGTGGATGCAGAAGCGCCTCCGGGCTGCAGGAATTCGCCCGATCAGCAATGTTGTCGATGTGACAAACTATGTAATGATGGAATTTGGGCAGCCGCTTCATGCCTTTGACTACGATACCCTGCTTGAAAGCCGGATAGTGGTGCGCAGGGCTGCGGAGAATGAGGTCCTTGTTTCTCTGGACGGGGTTAACAGGGAACTTACTCCCGATATGCTGATTATTGCCGACGCCAGAAACCCGGTTGCCATAGCGGGAGTTATGGGCGGCCTCGAAACGGAGGTAACCGATAAAACCACTAACGTCCTTCTGGAATCCGCCTATTTCAATCCCGCCAGCATAAGGCGCACATCAAAAGCGCTCGGCCTTCGCTCGGACGCGTCAGCAAGGTTTGAAGGAGGCGTCGATCCGGCGGGCTGCCGCAGGGCTGCCGACAGGGCCGCCCAGCTTCTTCAGCAGATTTCCGGCGTTCAGGTATCGGAAGGAGCGGTGGACAATTACCCGTCGCCTGCAGATCCGAAAATGATCTTCCTGCGCCCGGAAAGGGCGAATTTCCTTTTGGGAACTGAAATACCCGGGGAGGAAATAGCGGGTATTTTAACACGCCTTCAGTTCGACGTTAAAAAAGCCGGCAGCGAACTAATCGTCGGGGCGCCCAGCTGGCGGGGCGACGTGAGCATGGAAACCGACCTGGTTGAAGAAGTTGCCCGTCTTTACGGGTATAACCAGATCCCGGGAACTCTGCCGAATGGCCGGACAACGCTTGGCAAACGCACCCCAAACCAGCTGTTCAGGGAGAGCGTCAAGGATATACTTGCCGGCTGCGGGCTCAGCGAGGCAATCACTTACAGCTTTTTTAACCCGGTATGGGCAGACCTTTATAAGGTTCCTCCGGAAAGCGCGCTGCGCCGGACCGTCAATTTGCAGAACCCGCTGAGCGAGGAGCAGTCTGTCATGCGGACGCGGATAACGCCCGGCCTGGTAGAGGCGCTGAAGCGGAATTATAACCGGCAGGTAAGGTCCGGGGCTGTCTTTGAGCTGGGCAGCGTGTTTTTACCGGCTTCAGGTCTTCCTGAAGAAAAAACCGCGCTTGCAGCGGCCGCCATGGGGGAAGCCCCGGGAGGCTGGAACAGGAAGGTTCTGCCGCTTGACTATTATTTCTTGAAAGGGGTTCTGGAAACTCTTTTTCAGCAGATTGGCCTAACAGGATTTTTCTTTGAGGCCGAATATTCCAATCCCAGTTTTCACCCCGGCCGGACCTCCAAGGTATTTGCCGGTGAACACGAACTGGGTATCCTGGGCGAACTGCATCCGGAAGTACTGGAAAAGCTTGACTTTCCCATGCGGGTTGTTGCCTTCGAGCTCGATCTGGACAAAGCGGCCAACCTGGCCACGGCAGTTAAAAAATATCAGCCTTTGCCCCGTTTTCCATCCGTGGAGAGGGACATTGCCGTATTGGCGCCCAGGGAGGCAACCGCAGAAAAGATCAGGGAAGCGATTAGCCGGTCCGGAGGGCACATGCTCACATCTGTATCTTTGTTCGACGTTTATGAGGGAGGGCAGATCCAGGCCGGTTACCGGAGCCTTGCCTTTTCTTTGAAATTCCAGGCTGAGGATAGGACACTTACTGACGAAGAAGTAACAAAATGTATGGATTCAGTTTCCGGTGAACTTGACCGCAAATATGGAGCGCGGCTTCGCACATAAATAAAAGTTTGTCATAATTGCAGGAATTATTTCTGTGAACGGCGAAAAACAAAAGAAAAGCCGGAAGGTGAAAATATATGGGCGAACCTGTTAACCGTGTCGAGGTTGAGATTTTAGGCGAAACATATATTTTAAAAGGCGACGAAGCGCCCGAGTATATGGAAATGCTTGCGCAATACGTCAACAAGAAAATGCGGCAGGTTATTGAGCTGAACCCCAAGCTCGGCACGTCCAAGGCGGCTGTTCTGGCGGCGTTAAACACCGCTGACGAATTGATGAAAATGCAGAAGAAAATGAACAGCAGCTCAGGGGGAAACATAAGAGATAAAACACCATGATGAAAAATACCTATACTGGATAAAGTGACCGCTCATGGAATTTTTCCATGAGCTTTTTAAATCAGAGGCAGTTTTATAAATCAGAGGCAGTTTTAGAATGAAGAAAATAATTACAGAGGAAAATAAAATAATTTCTGCGCAATTTAACCGCGTTTTGCCGGTATCCTTTTACGGCAGGGATACCAGGACAGTTGCCAGGGAACTGCTGGGGCATGTCCTGGTCAATAAGAATTACGAAGGCATGACTTCAGGCATAATAGTGGAAACGGAGGCTTACCTTCAAAACGACCCTGCCTGCCATGCGGCAAGGGGTATGACAAAACGCAACCGGGCCATGTTCGGCCCGGCGGGCCGCGCCTATATATACCTGATTTACGGGATGTACTATTGCTTCAATGTTGTAACCAGGGAGCAGGGCATAGGAGAGGCTGTTTTGATTAGGGCTCTGGAACCTGTGGGGGGCATAGAAATTATGAAAAAAAGGCGGGGCAGGGATAAACTGACCGAACTCTGCAGCGGGCCGGGCCGGCTTGTCCAGGCAATGGGGATCGACAAAGGCCAGAACGGCCAGGATTTAACCGGAAATGGGCTTTTTATCGGCGCCGCCGGTGAGTGCGGGCATGAGATTATCAATACGACACGGGTAGGCATAAGCGAGGGGAAAGAACTTCCCCTGCGTTTCTATATAGCCGGAAACCCCTATATATCAAAAAGATGAGTATTCCAGGTCAACAATCAGCGGCAGGTGATCGGACGCCAGTGATTTTACAGTCGCTGCCCTGAGGACCGACCAGTGCCTGGAGACCAGGATATTATCCAGAAAACAAACGGGCTCGTGAGACGGGTAGGTAGGGTTTGTTAATGCAGAGAAATTTAAAAGGCAATTCAGGCTTTTAAATTCCTCCGCTTCCGGCCCCGCATTGAAGTCCCCCGCCAGGACCACAGGCCCCTTCAATACGCTGACAACCTGAGCAATCTTGTCAGCCTGGGCGCGGCGTTCGTCGCTGCTTAAGCCCAGGTGCGTGTTCAGAAAGTGGAAAGCCGGACATTGCCCGGTCTTAATCCTGGTTCTTAAAAGCGCACGGCATTCTCTGCCTTTGGTAAGCACAAGGTTATTATGCTGAAGGATTGTTCCGCGTAATAAAACGGCATTGCCGTAGCGCATAATTATTAACCAGCTTGCGGCGCGGCCAAACACATACTGCAGCCCGAGCATTTTGGCCAGCCTTCGGGCCTGGTTTGCGAAGAAGCTGCGGGGCATAAACATGTCCACTTCCTGCAGGGCGACCAGATCGGGGCTGCTTTTCCTGATCACTGCGGCTATTTTTGTCAGCGATATACCGCCAGCCCCTTCGCCGTGGTGTATATTGTAGGTAAGAACACGGATCAATTTGTGTCAGAACCTTTAAAAAGCATATCTTTAATATAATATGCAAAGGGAAGCATGGGGACGCGGGAAGCATGGGGACGTACATTATGCTTCCTTATCCATATGCCAACAGTTGATTTAAAAACACACGAGAACCGTCCCCCT
>DMZI01000009.1:4493-5259 GCA_003485325.1 Desulfotomaculum sp. | reverse complement strand
GGGCGCCGATGAAAAGGGAGTTTCCGAATCAATTAAAAATATTCTGCAGCCGTCCGGGCTTCTGGCCAGTTACCCGCGTAAAGCCCAATTCAGCGCCGCAATCCTGGATGGAGAACTGGGGCAGCTGCGGAATGCGGCAGTTTATTTCTCTTCTATTTTTCTCGGAATCGCCGCTTTGATAGAACTGGTAATGTTGGGACGGATGGTCAAAATCCAGCGCCTGCAGATCGGAACGATGAAAGCCATCGGCTACGGCAGCTTTCAAATCATGCTGCATTATACCGAATATGCTCTGGCTATTGGTATACTGGGCTTATTGCTGGGAATTTTTCCTGGTATACTTTTTTCGGCTTCACTGTCGAAACTCTACGCGTCGTATTTTAATCTCCCGGAAATTATTGGAGGGGTCAACCTTCAGGCCATTTTCTACAGTATCGTCCTTACTCTGGGCGTCAGCGCAGTTGCCGGTTTGGCGGCCTCACGCGGCGTGCTGGGAGTGCGCCCGGCCGAATCTATGCGCCCGGTGTCTCCCGGGAAGGCCGGCAAGGTATTTCTGGAGAAATGGGCTTTAGTTTGGGAGAAAATTGATCTATCCTGGAAAATGTGCCTGCGGTCCGTCAACCGCAACCGGTTCCGTACAGCCGTAACAGTACTGGGAGTTATGTTTGCGACGGGGCTGCTCGTGCTGGCTCTTTTTATGAACGACACGTACACTTACATGTTAAACACTTTTTTCACCAGGGATCAGTTGTATGATTATTTTGTG
>DMZI01000009.1:3556-4382 GCA_003485325.1 Desulfotomaculum sp. | reverse complement strand
GGTGTTGTTTCCGGCGCAATGCTGAAAGTTGCTCCCGGCAGATCAACGGAGTTTGAAAAAAACCTATCCGGTATGAACCGTATAGCATCTATTACAAGCCGCAGCAAGGAATTGCAGGGATTTAGGGAGAACCTTGGATATATGTTCGTTTTTATCTTTATTATGGTTGTTTTCGCTGTTATCCTCGGGTTTGCCATAGTATACAATGCCTCGGTGATCAGTTTTGCCGAACGGAAAAGAGAGATGGCTTCCCTGCGTGTAATAGGCTACAGGGTGAAAGAAGTTTCAGGGCTTTTACTGAAGGAGAACCTTTTGCAGACGGTTTTTGGCGTTTTTGTCGGGCTGCCGTTCGGGCGCCTGATGTCCGAAGCATACATGTACTCTGCGATGAAAGACGAGGCTTATGCGGTATATTCCTTTCAGATTGTGATTTACCCCCTGACTTACCTGATTTCAGCAGCTTCAGGCGTGATTTTTATTGCAATTGCCTACTGGTTTGCAGTTAAAAATATAATCAGGCTCGATCTCGTGGAAGTTCTCAAAGCCAGGGACTAACTATTAAAATAATTGGGGAGGCGGCGGGATTGGACCGCAAAAAAATAGTTTATCCGGGTATAACAATCCTGGTAGCGGCGGGAATCCTTTACGGATGGCTGTTCGGCAGCGTGAAAAAAGTTGATACCGTGCAGGCAGTCAAGGGCAGCATTGTTAAGGAGATTACCGAAACCGGTTATGTCCAGCCGGTGGACAGCAAAGATCTGTACGCCGCGCAAAACTCCACGGTAAAAAAGCTCTTCGTGGAAGCCGGCCAAAAAGTTGAAAAGGG
>DMZI01000009.1:1787-3415 GCA_003485325.1 Desulfotomaculum sp. | reverse complement strand
TTGATAGGCGCTGAAGGATCGAAAGCAGCGTTGGATAAGGCCTCTGCAGAGCTTGAAGATGCGAAAGAAAATTATGCCCGTATTCAGAACCTCTACGAAACAGGCGCAGCATCCCGTATGGAATATGATAAAGCCGCCCTGCAGGTTCAAATAGATGAAAAAAACCTTCAAGAGGCCTCAACCGTGCTTCAGGCAGGCCTTGCGCAGGCAGAGGGGCTTAAACAGTCCCTGGCCGCCCTTTCGGCAAAAGAAGAGCAGCTTACGGTTAAAAGCCCGCTGGAGGGTATCGTACTTGCTGTTCCTGTAAAACTGGGGCAGGTTGTTAACCCCGGAGTCCTTTTGGTAACCGTAGCGGATTCAGATCAGCTTGAGGTAAAAGCGGACATTTTAAGTGATGATCTCGGGCAGGTTGCCGTCGGGCAAAAAGTAACCATTACCGCTGAAGTACTTGACCGCCAGCTTGCCGGTGAGGTGAAAAAAATTTATCCTCAGGCTGAAGAGAAAGTATCCGCCCTCGGAGTTATTCAGCGAAGGGTCCCGGTTCTGGTTACCTTCAAAGATCCTGCTAATTTAAAACCCGGCTATGAGGTTAAAGTGGCTATAGAGACTTTAAGCCGTACAAATGTGCTGATAGCGCCGCGGGAATCCGTCATCACCAGGGGAGACGGCCAAAAAGAAGTCGCAGTTGTCAATAATGGCCGGATAAATTATCAGCTGATTGAAACAGGAATTAACGATCAGGAAAATATTGAGGTTGCCGGAGGTATTAAAGAGGGTGATATACTAGTCCGGGACGGCAGCCTGGGCCTCAAGGAAAGAACAAAAGTTAAAATTCAGCAGTAATTTTGAATAAAAAAATCCTTGTGACCATTGCGGTTAAAGGATTTTATTTGGTGGGCACGGCTGGTTTCGAACCAGCGGCCTCTTGAATGTGAGTCAAGCGCTCTCCCGCTGAGCTACGCGCCCAAAATCAACTATGTCTTATTGTAGCATTTGTTCCGCCTGCTGACAAGGTCTAAAAACCCGCATAGGCAAGGTAGAGCTCAAGCAGCGTTTTTCCCCAGAAAACACTGATCATAATTCCGGCAGCGTAATAGGGTCCGAACGGGATGGGGTCTTTTCTCTTTTTAGCTTTTAGCGCCAACATGATTAAGCCGGCAATACCTGCAATAAAAAAGGACAGAATCAGGGCAACTATGCTTTGAGGCCAGCCGAGAAACAATCCCGTCACCCCGGCCAGCTTGATGTCGCCGCCGCCCATTCCCCCGCTGCTGATCAGGGCTAAAGCCGTTAAAGCAGCAAAAGGGACAAGCATGCCTAGAAGAACGGAGAGAAGACCAAGTTCCCGGGTTAAAAGTCCCATGACTATCCCGGTTCCCAGCATGGCAATAACCAGTTCGTTGGGAATTATATAATGTTCCAGATCGATGAAGGAAATTACCACCAAAAAGCAGGCTAAAAGGAGATACTTGAGCAGAATTAAATTTAGTCCAAGTGAATAGTACAGGGCAATAAACAACAGTCCGGTGATGAGTTCCACAAGCGGGTAGCGCCAGTGTATCGGCGTACCGCAATACCGGCACTTTCCCTTTAAAAAAAAGTAGCTGAAAAGGGGCGCCAAATCCCGG
>DMZI01000009.1:1149-1554 GCA_003485325.1 Desulfotomaculum sp. | reverse complement strand
ATTGTCGCAAAAAGTCGATCACTTAAAAAAAATTGGCTTTTCAGTAAAAAAAAGTTTACAGCCGGAATAACTTTCATTAGAATAAATAAGAAATAAACACATATTTTGCATAAATACAAGCCTTCAGCTGGCTTACGGAAAACAAGGCTTTTATGATAGCTAACCTGAAAACTGAAGAAACAGCGCTCAGGCAAATTTTTAATTTAACCTGCTTAAGGTAGGTTTTTTTAAAGAAACTTTTTTAAAGAAAAAAATTTGTTTCATAGGTTACAAAATATTGTTTGGTGAATAAATATAATACCATTTACTCTCCTGGTGTGGAAGGGTATAAAGAGTGGCTGTTGTTAAAAAAAGAAAATTGCTTGGTGAAAAATTAATTGAGGATGGTCTTATCACCGGGGAGCA
>DMZI01000009.1:0-892 GCA_003485325.1 Desulfotomaculum sp. | reverse complement strand
CATAGATGACTTAAGGCTGCTTACCGGTTTGGATATTGAGCCGGTAAAAGCCGGTGAAAAAGAAATAAATGCTCTTATTGATAAGTATTTCGGCCTTCCTGAAGTGGAAAAGGTACTTCAGGAATTGATCACAGAACCCGAAGTAATAGAGCAGGAAGAAGTCATAGAAGAAACCATTGTCGACGAGGCGCCTGTTATCCGTTTGGTTAATTCCCTGATTATGAAGGCAATTAACGAGGAAGCCAGCGACATTCACATTGAGCCTTTCGAATTTTCCGTATGGGTGCGCAACCGTGTCGACGGCATACTCAGAGAAGTAATGACCCTGCCCCGGAAAATGGCTCATGCGGTTGTTTCACGAATTAAGATAATGGGCAGCATGGACATTGCCGAGCGCAGGGTTCCCCAGGACGGCCGGATACCGCTGAGAATAGGCGGGAAAGAACTTGACTTAAGAATATCAACCATGCCCACGGTTTTTGGTGAAAAGGTCGTTATCCGTATTTTGGACAAGGGCAATATAAAGAATTATACTTTGGAAAAGCTCGGTTTTGGGCCTCAAAACCTGGAATACTTTAAAAAATTTTTAAAAAACCCCCACGGGATCATCCTGGCAACGGGTCCCACAGGGAGCGGTAAGACGACAACTCTGTACACGGCGCTCAATACTATAAATTCTATTGAACGAAATATAGTGACGGTTGAAGACCCGGTTGAATACATGCTGGAAGGCATCAACCAGACACAGGTAAACATAAAGGCCGGAGCGACCTTTGCCAACTATTTAAGGTCGATTCTCCGGCAGGACCCGGATGTAATTATGATCGGCGAAATCCGCGACTTTGAAACCGCCGAAATTGCCGTAAGAGCCGCGACCACGGGTCATCTTGTG
>DMZI01000005.1 GCA_003485325.1 Desulfotomaculum sp. | reverse complement strand
AACTGGGGAAGGCTGTTATTACTACCGGATTAAAGACTCGATCTCTTTTTGTAATTCCCAGTCTGGCTGGTTTGGAAGTCACTGCTATTTAGTTATTTTTCCACTTTGCGAAGATATTTGGATTTAACGGCCTAAAGAACTTTCAGCCGATGCCGGATACTTTAGCGAAACGAACCTTAAATGGTTAAGAAACAAAATAGACGCCTACATACCGGGTGAGAGAATAAAACACAACCAAAAACCTGAACCGGCGCCCAAAGGCAGAATACCGGTTGACCTGCCACTGCCTGACCTAATGAAGCGCAAACTACGAAACAAACTTGGATGGGCTAAATATGCTCTTAGAAAACAGGTAGTTGAACCTGTATCCGGTCAGATAAAAGAAATCAGGGGGTTTAGAAGATTCCTCCTTCGAGGGCTTGACTTAGTTCGAGGTGAATGGCTGCTGCTTTGTCTGACACATAACATTTTGAAATTATTTACCAATAGAAAACAGGTTGTTTTCTCAAATAGATACTTTTTACAAGCGCAATGGCGAGCCGTATTTTGAGGGTCTTTATTTAATTTCACGTATGCGTGCCCGCTGAGTCGATCGTGATGGTAATGTTCTGTGCCTTTGTGCCAACTGTTGCGCCAAGTTGATACATGGTTCAGTGGAGGCTGGCAATATTATCCAACAGATCGAGTCCTGGAAATGCGAAAACGAAGGGGGCTTTGAAGAGGCTTGCCTGAATATTAAGCTATGTGGTGATGACGTAAAGATCCGCTTTACAGAACAGCACATGCTTGACCTGCAAGAATTTTGCAAAAAGGGACAATGAAATTGTTGATGAAACTAATGGTGAATTATATAAAGAATATTTTTTAAGCTTACTGAAACTCTAAGACCCGCAACACGCCAACTCATGAATGCAGATCGCAAAATGTCCTATTGCATAAGCAGGATTTAAAAAAAAGATGGCCGAATATTTATTTTCAAAATCGTCATACGGCTAACAAGGGTTATGGTAAAAACTATCCTCAAGTAGAAGCTCCGCTATCCTTAAAAATATGGGAGGTGCGCAAATTGGCGAAGAAATTAAGCTGGCTGGCTAATTTTTGCGATAAGTACTGCCCCGTATGCACCCGTTCGAGAAAAAGCAGCAGCCGCCTGAAGGACTTTGTAAAATTTTATCATCGGATTTGCCCTTTTTGCCTGGCACGGGAACGGGAAACTGGTAAGGAACCATATGAACCACGTTAAAGAGATAGTCGATAAATGGAGTATTTTTAAATTGACCTCAGAAAGGGGCCGCCCGAGTATGAGGGAATTTCCTTGATAACCCGTGAACTATGCTAAAGGCTTTACCTAACCTTAAAATCAGAAGGTGAAAGAAAAGGTGCAAAAAAGAAATATTGGATGGCTTACAGTCAGCTTGCTCATTCTGGCTTTGGTTTTTAGCATGACAGATATGGTTTTTGCCAGTAGCTCTGGTGATCACCCAAATTCTCCGACCCGCAAGATGGTGGTTTTTCAAAATCAGTTAGTTGACCAGGTAGAAAAGGATCAAATTTTAAAACAGGCCGGCGTTTCAAAAGTTAAAGACCTGCCCTTGATTAACGCTGCGGTTGTCCTAACCGATCCTGGTGGCGAGAAAGCTTTGCAACAGCGGTTAGAAGTGTTACGAGCCAGTTATAGTTATCCGGAAGGATTGGGAATTAAGACCTGAGTGCGGTCTCCATCAAGATGTACGATAAGTTCGGGATCATCTTGCGGATTGAAACAACCACCAATGATGTTTCCCAGTTCCGGCACTACCGTGAAGTCCAACACTATGACGGAAGCAAGGAAAACAAGGTTGCCCCAATGAAGAAGACTATCTACAGTCTTCACATCCTGGCCCAGTTGCTTAAAGACTCAAACCGTCGCTATCTTGAATTTATCTCTTTGTTTGATGATCCCAGCGACGGAGTGAAAAAACTTATTAAGATCTCCGATCCTGTCAAAGAGAATGACAGAAGTTACAAGGGTTTCAATTTTTTCAGCCGGGACGATCAAAAACTCTTTGAAATCCTGGCGCGGGGTGAATTTAACATAAATGGTTTTCAAAACAGGATGATTCGTAAGTTCATCCCTGATTTTAGCCCTTCATCGATCACCAGGATCTTAAAGCGACTTTTACTCCATGGTCTCATTAAAAAAGTTGCGAGGTCCCGTAAATACTATCTCACAAAACTGGGAAAGGCTGTTATTACTACCGGATTAAAGACTCGATCTCTTTTTGTAATTCCCAGTCTGGCTGGTTTAGAAGTCACTGCTGTTTAGTTATTTTTCCACTTTGCGAAGATATTTGGATTTAACGGCCTAATGGCTGCCCAAATGACCTAAACAAAAGGTTATTAGGAATAAAGTTGAAATGCATCACCCTCTGAAAAAATAGTTGGCATGAGTGCTGCTTTAAAAATCGATTTTTCAGGGGGAACTACCTACATGAATCCCAGAACGAGGGCCATGTTGGAGAAAAGCTGGGCTCCTTTATACTACGAACACGTCTTTTGTAAAATCGACGAAAAGATGTTTGCACCCCTTTATTGTACAGATAACGGCTCTCCCAATAAACCGGTGAACATCTTCCTTTCCTTGGAATTTTTAAAACACCTGCATGACTATACCGAATTTGAAGCGGGATTATTAGCGGCGGTTAGCTATCGTATAAATTCCAATATCCTCTCAATATATAAATCTCCCGCCACAGAGTAAGACTTGACATGCCCGGCTTCCGGCACCTCCCATAACTCGGCACCGGGGTAAGTCTCATAAAGTAGTTCGCTGTTTTGCATTGGTATTTTCGCATCCCCTGTGCCGTGTATCAAAAAAAGTGGTCTGTCGCCAAGATTCCCCACCTCTACCACCGGGCTGACAGCCTCGGCTTTTAAGCCCGTTACAGTGGACACCACCAGTAGAAAGGCCCGGTTAAAGGGTACCGGCGGTAAATTGATCCAAACTGAAAGGTTTTGCATTAAATAGCTCTTCAAGTCGGCGAAAGGCGAATCGGCAATCACCGCATCCACGGCCTGTTCCCGGGCACCGGCCAGGATTGCCGTGGAAGCCCCCATGGAAAAACCAAAGAGAATAATCCGGGGGTTTAACTCTGTATGGCACTTGACATAATCGATTGCTCCCAACAAATCAAGCACTTCAAACTGGCCCACGGACACCAGGTCGCCTTCTGATTGGCCACAGCCGCGGAAATCAAAAAGTAAAACATTATATCCCGCCCCCACCAGTGACTGTGTTATGGGCATTATGGGCACATCATCCTGCAGCCGGTTCTTACCGTAGCCATGGGCAAAAATAATGGTCTTCTTGTTTGCTTCAGCCCTGATTAACCAACCGGATAGTGTTAAACCGTCTTCCCGGCTTGTAAATTCAACATCCTGATATTTCAAACCCACTGAATCAGGGGTAATCACTACCTGCTCTCGATCCGGGTGCGTAAGGCTCCAGCCCACATAGGCGGAGATAGATCCTCCTGCTATTATGGCAATCAACAAGAACCCAAGGGCTAACCATAAGGCCATATATGTCATCCCCGGGCGCTTTATCGCCCTTTCCTTTTGCAATTCCACTCTAATCACCTGTCTTTAATCTATTTGATGAATATCAAGTTAGCTCCGCACTCATGTTTATGCAGTAAGGTCATTGTAAGTAATCGTATCTGTTGATACGCAAGCAGCTAAAAGACGATTGAACAACTGTCCTGCAAACTGGCGACGGTTGATACGAAAACAAAATTCGTTCAAGTAGGCTTGAAAATGCTTGGATGTAGTGCACCCCGTTGTCAAGACACTTTTCGGAAAAATTTAAGCTATGTTGTCTCCTCTTCTCTACGAGATTCTTTATTATTATCATAACCCGGCTTATAAAATCTAGGCAATGGTTAAGGGTGTTTTTTGAAGACCTAGGTACCTGTCTGAATAAAATAGGAAAGAAGAACAATTCCTGTGCCCATAAAGATCCCGGCAAACAATTCACCCAGAAAAGTGTAGGCGATCGGATACGGGCCACCGGTGTAGAGATATCCTACAGCCATACATACGGCGCCAATCAATGCCAGCCACCAGCTGCTGCTGATACAAATATAGACACCTAAAAGCGCGGCAATTGCCAGGCAAGGACAAAGCAAGATATAAAACGGTATTTGCCTTTACCCCGTCGTTTGTGATTGCTCCGGCAATGCCTACGGACTCTGCGGTATCCAGACCCCGTTTGAAATCATAGTATTCGTTGAACATATTGGTTGCTGCCTTGATCAAGACGGACGCGGTCAACATAGCTCCCAACAGCAATAAATGCAGGCGGGCGCTATCCAGATAGGCCAGTGCGGAACCGATAAGCACAGGGACAAAGGAAGCGGTCAGGGTATGCGGACGGAACAACCTCCACAGAATATTTCTCCCGCCCGTTTTCCGGCTGGTATATACTTTTATTCCAGGTGTTGATTGGTTTAACTCCAGTGACATTGATTTTTTACCTCAAAAAAAGCATCTAAACTTTTAAATTAGGAACAAATTATTCCCTCGTCAACTATTATATAAAAATTAGCTTTATGCAATATCAAAGCTTGTTAGATAAGATTACAGATAAATAGAGACAATCGCGAATATATAAAAATATATAATAATTCAGAAATAACTGTTGACAAACTGAAAAGACGATTATATAATAAAAATGCCCGGGAAAAAGTGAGAGCTGAAGTACCGGAGTTACCCAAGAGATACCCGAGCGTACGGGATACCAGTTTTAAGTAGAAGGCTAGAAGGCTAGAAG
>DMZI01000036.1 GCA_003485325.1 Desulfotomaculum sp. | reverse complement strand
GTGCCCGGTTGCGTAAAAAACGTTCGGGCGATGGAAACATGAACAGGGTACAAACCCTGGCAAGAAAAAACTTCAGGCAAGACATTTCTAAAATATGATTCGGGCAAGTGTCTGCACTTCTTCTTCTACTTCATCGACAAAGAATACGAATTGTGTTACTTCAGGGTTCCTACCTGGTGTCCTTTCCGGCTGCAGTTCTATTTTAACGGACACAACCTGCTTGCTGTGAAACTGTCCAGGCAAAGTATCGGTTACGAATTAAGAGAGAATGCCTTTTTAAAGATTGACGATCTTAAGAAAAAGCTCAAAGTTTATCGGATCATATCCGGACTGAAGACCTGCATCAAGCGCTGGACATTTTTGCTTCACGATACATTCCGTTTTACGCAAAGGTACGGCTTAATCTATAGGTGGAGTATCATGCAGGCAGAATACGCAACCGATATTGTTTTTAAAAGACAGGCTGATCTTACACCGCTATATGAAACACTGGTGCGTACAGCCATCCATTCCGTCAAACCGGAGAACATCGCCACCTTTCTGGGGCATAAACTCCACTGGAACTACCAAGGTGAAATTGGCAACAAATTCAATACAAGAATTTTCGGTACGAGAATCAAGCACCTTAATGGGTGCGGTCTCAATCAAGATGTACGATAAGTTCGGGATCGTCTTGCGGATTGAAACAACTACCAATGATGTCTCCCAGTTCCGGCACTACCGTGAAGTCCAGCGCCATGATGGGGGCAAGGAGAGCAAGGTTGCCCCGATGAAAAAGAACATCTACAGCATCTACATCCTGGCCCAGTTGCTCAAAGACTCTAATCGTCGCTATCTTGAATTCATCTCCGCATTTGACGATCCCAGCGATGGAATGAAGAAACTTTTTAAAATCTCCGATCCTGTCAAAAAGGATGACAGAAGTTACAAGGGTTTCAATTTCTTCAGCCAGGCCGACCAGAAGTTCTTTGAAGTCCTGGCGCGGGGTGAATTTAACATCAACGGTTTTCAGAACAAGATGATCCGCAAATCTATCCCTGCCCTGAGTTCTTCATCCATCACCAGGATCTTAAAGCGCCTTTTGCTCCACGGTTTCATTAAAAGAGTTGCGAGATCCCGTAAATGTTACCTCACCAAACTGAGGAAAGCTGTCATCACTACCGGACTAAAGACAAGGGCGCTTTTTATCATCCCCAGTTTAGCTGGTTTGGAGTTCACTGTTGCATAATTTTCTTTCCAGTTTGCGAAGATCTTCGGACTTAAGGGCCTAATCTGGTGGAGGAACATTATCCCAACTTATTCCCCAGTCATCTATTTTCCATGGCTCATTTTCCTTTTCTTTAATCAAGTCGAAACTATAATTTAATTTTTTCTTATCTACTTCAGGATGGATTATCTTATATTCAAAATCAACATCGAAAGATGCAAAATCAACAGGCTTGGTTAATTGGCCTCCACCATGTTTCATATAACCTACTTTTGTTTTTTCTGATTCATCGGGCGTTATATTTATAATTTTTACATATTCATACTTTACCATGCAGTTCTGCTCTTTCCGCTTCACCCAATCTTGTTCAAATTCTCCTCTTTTCCTAGTTGAAAGGTATTGTAATTGTTCGTCATAATCGTTGTCGTTAAGTGCTTTCAGATAACGTATTACTGTTTGCTTTGCCTCTTCTTTGTCACTGACAGCCTGCTTATTTTTTTCACTACTATGATCATTAGAAATATTACATCCCGCAATAAACAAGGGGATAATAATAAAAAATATATATAAAAGTTTGGGTCTCATAAACACTAACCTCCTAAAAATCAGGCATAATCAGGCAGTTTTTTTGCCTGCCTGATTATGCCATCAGAATCTTAGTTATACCACCCGTATATTTTTAAGTATCTTTTGCTACTTGTGTAGTTTGAAATTTCGTAGTTTCGTCGATCAGTATCATGGCAACATATGAAAATATGCCTGTTTCCTTGACCGTCAGTATATGCATTGTTAATAAATAAGCTATGAAAACCGGACGAACCAGAATACAATTGGGCAATATCGCCTCTAATTGCGTTCCATACATCAGTAGTCCCGGCATGTAAACCATAACCTGTATCATGTAAGGCGTAGTCCCAAAATGGATTTACCCCTGTCCAAGGAGGTGTCGTATTTGAGTAACTATACCAGAACCACCTTTGATTATAATTTGGATTTCCTACTGTATCAAAGGGTATACCACCAGCATATAAGCATTGACTGGTAAAATTAGTGCAATCTCCGCCTTGACCAGTATAATTACCCCATGATGGATTTCTACCATATGCCCAATCCAATGCATATTGTACGGCTGAATCTCTATTATATCCTTGTAAACTCATTGGATTTACAGTCAAAGGACCAACATCTTGATCATTATATCGTTTGTTTGATTTATTCATTTTTTGTTGATTATAAGTCATCACCTCATGTTTACTGTTTTCTAAAATTTCTTTTTTAGCCTCGTTAATTGTTTTACCAGTTGCAATTCTAAGTAATAAATCCTTTTTTGTTTCATCGTTGCTATTATCACTTATTATAAGCCATTTATCATTAATCTTTTCTAGCTTAATAATGTGTTCATCACGTAATTCTGAACAAACATCAGGAGAGGCATTTTGGTATATTTGGCTATTTTCAACTACTTTAACTTCTGCCTTATCGTTAAATACATCTATGATTTCAAAATCCATTTTTAATACATATTTTTCAAATCGTAAATCAAGAGGCTGGATTTTCCTATGGTTAACATCTATACTTAAAGACGCAGCTTCTAACTTATATCCAGGATTGTCATCAGTTTTCCAGAAAATACTAATATCTTTTTCTTGCAAAACAGAAAGCGATTGGTACTTTGTATCACAAAATTTTGTAATAACATCTTTTATGGCAAGTTTATCGTTAGTATTTTCATATGGTTCGTTTGCTCCGGCAATTAATACACTTCCGTTAATAAAAGTAGCAAGAAGGCTTAAGATAAACAGACTCATCACAATCAAACCTAATTTTTTTATGGTGAATCTTCCCAAAATTGTCCTCATTAACTTTTCCCCCTTTTAATTTTTAATTTCGGTTTTGGTCCCTAATCAACCTTTTTCCTACTTTGCTTTCCTTACGCTTCCTTAACATATTTTCGCCACCAAATGTCTTTTCGCCTACTGTTGCTGCTCCCACCACCTTTAAAGCTCTTGACTGCTCTATAGGCAACCCCTTTATAGAATTGCCTTTTTCCCTGGTATTTGTTGGCTTCTTATACCCATGAGTTATGCACTTAAAGGTGGTGGCCTATTAATTTCATGCATAGCGCGTTTCACCTCCTCAATAAATTAGTAAATTCTCGGAAACTCTCATGAGACTCCGTCAAAGACTTTTTTACCCGCTGTTTTTTTGCTCATCCCCAATGGCTGCCTAATATAAAAAATTCCGATTTATGAAGATGTCTGGAGTAAATTAAATATTTTATCTGATAACAGTCCCGGATCATTGGTTTAAGGACTTGACTCTTTTTCATCCCCCCAAAATCAAAATGGAAGCATGATTTTCCAATATCACCACAATGAGGTAGGATGAGAATGCTTGGTAATTGGCGCACGCTTGTGGAGTGCCGTATTTTCCATTATATTCCTTTAAGGGCACTCTCCCCTACACTCTCCCCTATATAAACAATCTTAAAAAACTTTTGCAACACTTATTTATGGAAATTTTTCTGGTCATACTTTAGTTTATTTTTAAAATGTCTTTGTTTTTTATCGCCAAATCTCGCCCAGATACCTGTATAATTACAACAAAGGAGTGATTTGATGATAATGATGATAATAACCGCAATGGAAGGCGATGACGATAAAGCCTTTATGCTGAATTTATATAAAGACTATTATGGTCTGGTGCGAAAGACGGTTTACCATATTACCCATGATGCCAATAATGTAGAAGATTTGATCAACGATACTTTCATAAAATTAATTGAAAAAATATCTTTAATTAGAACGCTGGAAAGTTGCAAATTGGCTACTTATGTTGTCTATGCTTCTAGAGGCGTGGCGATAAACTTTGTAAAGCACCGAGATGTGCAGAAAAAACATGCCTATTATGGACAAGATCTGGATCTGGCGGAAGAGATCCCTAGCCCGGAGGGTAACATAGAAGACCGAATCATTCATCAGGAAGAAATGAAAGAGATGGGGAATGTCATATTAAAGCTCCCCGAGAAGCAGAAAGATCTATTGTACTTTAAGTACATATTGGAAATGCCTGATCGGGATATAGCAGAAATTTTTAAAATTGCTCCCGATAGTGTCCGGCAGTATTTGACAAAAGCCCGAAGAAAAGCCAAGGAGTTCTTGGATAAGGAGATGAATAAGCGTGCCGAATAACAGTTCGGAACAAATGCGGAAAAAGCTTTATGAGGAATATGAAGACAGTCTGTTTAAATTGGTCATGCACGATGCCGCGGAAAAAGAAGGCCAGCTTTTCCTGGAGGAAAAAGAAAAGCTGAAAAATGACCCGGAATTTTTTCCTTCCCATGCGGCAGTCCAAAAATTCAGTCAACAACTGGATGCGCAGCTAAAAAAGCCGAAGGCTTATGCCGGAAGGCAGCGCATTTGGCAGTTCTTAAACAGAGCGGCAGTCGCCATGCTGATCATGCTGGTTGTATTAGGCGCCACGGTGGTGACCGTGGAGGCAATGAGAGTCAGGGTGTTGAATTTTTTAATGGATATTCAGCAGGAATATACATCTTTTCAGTTAAAGGACAACAGCAGCGGTTCGGAGGGTGACAGCACAACCATAGACTGGCGCCAGGCTTATGTCCCGACCTATATACCGTACGGTTATGAAGTTAGCGCTGTTTCTGATGGTGAGCTTTTAAGAAAAATCGAATTTAAAAGTCCCCAGGGCTCCCTTATTACCTATATGGAATTAGGCGAAGGCAACAAGCCCGCGCTGGATACCGAAAATGCCTCCGTCTTTGAAACAGTCAGTATCAATGGCCATGAGGGAACGCTGGTGGAGAAAGACTCACTGGTTACCATCATTTGGGCAATGCATGACCGAATGTTCATGATTCGGGGGGAGATGGAGCAAAACACAGCGGTAAAGATGGCTGAGGGAGTGAAATATATAGATTAAACTAAAAAGAAATACTTCAAAAAATAGAAAAATATTGTTGCAAAAGCCTCCTTTGGTTGTCTTTCCTATTGAAAGATATTTTAAGGGAGGTTTTTTATTGATGAAAAAATTTATCTGTATCGGTATTCTTGTTCTTACGGCTGTTTTCTTTTCTGTTCCGGCTTATGCGGCTGACGGGACCCAAAACGCAGAGACACAAGGCGTGATAACGCCTCAATTCACCTACATTTCCTTGTTAAGTCCGGGCCTGTCGATCAACTCGTCGGGGAAAGCCACCTGCATAGGGCTTGCTTCAGCTTACGACAATTCGCACACAACCAGGTTAACCGTCGAATTGCAAAAATTCAACGCTGGCGGCTGGAGCACAATCAAGTCGTGGTCCGCCTCATCGACCGGGACCTCCGTCGCCACTGTATATGAGGATTACTATGTTGTCCACGGTACCTATCGGGTATGCGCTACCGCTAAAGTATATAACGCTTCCGGTACTCTATTGGAAAATAAATCGCTATATTCTGACACGGCAATATATTGAATTTGAGTGCTCTAAACGTTAAACGTATTAGGAAAAAGCTGTGAAGACAGCTTTGGAAATTCAGTGGAAATTATTAAACAAAGAACTGGATTTTACAATTGTTAGAAGTGGGGTTTTCTCTTGCGGCACTACACTGGTTCACTTCTTGAAAGCTACAAAAAACTGTTGTTTCGGCGGTAATAATCATACGTATAAAAATTCTCAATGCCAAACGGCGGTTTTGAAATAAAAAATCAAAGCCGCCGTTTTCCTTTTTAAAAATAGGATTGCGGAGGGTGTATTAAGTTTGCCCTTCTTTAAGGACACGGTGGCATTAGGAGGTTGCCGCCGTGCTGCTTTCTTTCTCTCGACATTATTTGATGCCATTTGACTATTCAAAAAAAGCCTTATTGATAGAGGATCTTATTACAGCCAACAAGGTACATACACACATTACATAATAAGAAGTCTAAACTCTTCTGCCCGATTGAATATTGTCAGTCGGGCTTTTTTGTGCCTTTTTGCCAATTGTCATTGGAAAAACGCAACAAACAGCCCTTGCCCGTTGGGATAAAGAGTGAAAGGGAAATAGGGACAAGCTTTACTCCCTTCCATTTGGAACAGGAAGGAGGTGAACTTTATGGAGCGATCTTCTTCCAATAACAAGGGAAAAACTGTCCAGCATCAGTTTGACAGCTTTTGCAGGAAAGTCTTGAAAGGCGAAGCCGGCAATTACCGCAAAGCACTTGCCCGGCGCTTGCAGTACGAAGTGACCTTTTCCGAGTTGTCAGAGAAGGAGTTGAACCAGCTTTATACTATGGATGAATATGCGACTGATTATTACTTGTTCCAAGCAATGGGCTACGATGTCGAGGTCAAGGACGCGTTGATAGGTGAAGCGTTAGAAGCTCTGCCCGAGAAAAAGCGCAACATTATCCTGCTGTCTTATTTCATGGATATGCCGGATGCGGAAATCGGGGAACTGATGAACCTGGTGCGCACCACCATCTACCGGCATAGGACAAGCTCACTGTAACAAATCAAAAAATATATGGAGGGAAAAGCCGATGGTGAAAACAAGTCCGAGCCGTAAAAATCTGCTGCCTTTTCCCGTCATTGCGGCTGCGGCAGGCGGCAACATCGACGCGATCAATGCCGTGCTGAAACACTACGAAGGGTATATTGCCGCGTTGTCCACTAGGCAGCTTTACGACGAAAACGGCAATCCCCATCTGTGTGCAAACCCTGAATTGCGCCGCAGACTGGAAACCAAGCTTATTGCCAAAATCCTTACATTCAAGGTAGCCTAAGCCTTGCCCGTACGGGAATGTGTCCCCTCTTTCCACCTTCCCGATGCGGGCTTTTCGTGTTGTTGCCGGTCTATAAAAGCCCATTGGTTGCCGATGAGCTTTTACAGGTTGACAAACCTTGTTCTTTGACAAAGAAAGCGTACTAATCATGCGCAGCATAGGGCAAATCGGATATTTTCGGTCTATGCCGAGCCGAACGGCGGGTGCGCCACGACTTCCCCAAGGGAACAAGCGATCACCACCCAAGCCGCAAAATGAGCGTGGCAGCTTGTGGGGCGACGACGCATAGACCGGTACAATGATACTTCCGTCCAGCCACAGTCCGAGCGTTAAAAGCGTCGCAGGCAATGGGGGCGGCCCGTCAGTATGGGGGGAGGTGAAATTCCTATGAGGATGGTTAGCCGCCGTCCATCCGATAAGCCGTATAACGATGGAACCATAAACAGAAACGCAGGTCAGGGGCGCGCCTGTTTGGGCGAGCATGTATGCGTATCCAATCATGGCGCGCCTCCGTTCCCTGCATTTCTATTTTGAGAGAAAGGGGCTGATGCCTTGCTCAAAAGCAATGAAGCATATAAGCTGATTTTTCGGGAATACCCGGATGTGGTCGATGTGGAGCAAATGTGTGAAATGCTGGGCGGTATCAGCGCAAAAACCGGATACCGCCTTTTGCGGCAAAATCAGATTAAGCATTTTAAGATAGGCAGGACGTATAAAATCCCCAAGCTTCATATTTTCGAATACCTGGCGGTCGTGCAGGAATCCGATGCGTAAAACATCGTTCGCACCTTTGCAAGATATTTTGGAGCCTGCTACACTAAACCCGTCAATGGTAGGTGAATATAGGCTGTTACTGATTTAAGGAGGCAAGAATTCATGGTAACAGGACACCTGCGAGAAAAAAACGGCTATTTCCAGATGATCCTCACCTATAAGGATATGAACGGAAAGCGCCAAACCAAGTCTGTCAGCACGGGACTTCCCGTCAAGGGGAATAAAAAGCGCGCCGAAGCGATGCTTTGGAAAACCAGGCAAGAGTTTAATCCCGACACGGCCATGAGTGACAAAAACGCTTTGTTTGCAGTCTTCTTAAACAAATGGCTGCGGGACGTTATCGGCAAAGTGGACGCCGACACCTACGCCCTCTACGCGTACGATGCCAAAACCTTCATCATCCCTTACTTTAAGGATACCGCCGTTACGGTGGCCAAAATAAAGCCGGGGGACATCGAAGGCTACTATCAGTACGAGAAAACAGAAAAAAACGCTTTAAACACGCCATGCTCCAATATCACGAGGTCATCAAGGAAGCCTTGGCCTATGCCGTGGAGCTTGAACTAATCCGGGACAATCCGGCCGACAAAGTAAACCCGATCTCCGGCGAGGTGCGGATACTGTTTACCGACTTCCTGCTGGAATGGTTGGAGATGATCAAACACAATGTGGAAATGACCACCTACGCCTCTTATGCTGTTACCATCAAGAGCTGCATTATTCCTTATTTTAAGGAATACAAGCTTACATTAAAGGATGTTACGCCGAAGCACATTCAGGACTATTATCAGTACGAGCTGAACGAGAAAGGCTTAAGCGCCTGCACGGTCATCCATCGCCACGCCAACATTCGCAAGGCGTTGCAGTACGCTTACAAGGTGGGTCTGATCGCTTTTAACCCCGCCGACCGGATTGAGCGGCCCAAGACCGCAAAATTCGTGGGCAGCATTTACGATGCCAACGAATTGGAAACCTTGTTCGCCGTCGTGAAAAACAAGCCGATAGAGCTGGCTGTTATCTTGGGCACGTTTTACGGACTACGCCGCAGCGAGATCGTTGGGCTGAAATGGGACGCGATTGACTTTGGAAAAAAGACGCTGACCATCAAGCACACCGTAACCGAGGTAAGGGTGGACGGAAAAGCCATCATCGTGGAAAAGGACCGCACCAAAACCAAGTCCAGCCACCGTACCCTGCCGCTGGTAGAGCCCTTTGAAAAGCTTCTCCGGCGGCTGAAGGCGGAGCAGGAGCGTGATCAAAAAGTTTGCGGAAAAGACTATTGCCGGGAGCATCTCGGCTACATCTACGTGAATGAGTTGGGAGAACGGATCAAGCCGGGATATATCACCCAGAATTTCTCGCTCACGCTGAAAAACCACGGTTTGAAGAAAATCCGTTTCCAAGATTTGCGCCATAGCTGCGCCAGTTTGTTATACGCCAACGGCGTCAGCCTGAAAGAGATCCAGGAGTGGCTGGGACACAGTGATATTTCCACCACCTCAAACATCTACACCCACCTGGATTTCAGTTCCAAGGTCGCTTCGGCCAACGCCATCATCGGTGTATATCCCTCCTGACATCCCTCCAAAGCGGGCGGAATGCCAGGTAAATAGGGCGATGAGAGCACTGCAAATATGCGCAAAAATGTGTCATGTGACGGTATGACGGGCGGCAAACAGAAGGTTGTCGCCAGAAAAGAAAAAAGCCCTCAAATCCGCTTGTATCGCGGCTTTAAGAGCGATTGTTTCTGGTGCCGATGGCCGGAGTCGAACCGGCATGGAGGTTATCCAACGGTTTTTGAGACCGCCGCGTCTGCCAATTCCGCCACATCGGCGCATCTTTATAAACCTGCACTTATGATGCTACCATAGCAAAAATTAGTTGTCAACATAGTGGCGGGTTAGGCAGGAAGATCAGTCAAGGTTTTCGTACTTGGCAAATATTTTTCCGCACCTGCAGCCGTAAGTGACCAGGTGGTTGTTCAGGCGCTCCTGGATGCTCAGTATTCTTACCTTGCTCTGCAGTCCATAAAGCATTTCTCCGCACCAGGGGCAGTTGTAGCCGGAAACGAGGTTTCTCGCCTTAACGGCACAAAATCCTGGCATTTTTGTCGCTTCCACGGTATAATCAGAGAAACCGAACCGCGATATCCGATACCGGTCAAGGACAGCGCGTATTGTTTTCAGCATTCTGTTTCTTGCCGAACCGGTTTGCGTATTTAAAAAAACTTCAACTGCCGTCCTGATTACTTCTTGATCTTCAATTGAAGGAAATTGGTAAACCTGCATGCCGCATGTCCTTTCCGAAATTATATCTGAATGCGGTTATCAGCTGTTAAAAAAAGGGGTCTTTTAAACAGTTTTGCACTTTTTTTCTTCTTTAATACCAGGGACGGGCCAACCTATAGAATATTCTACCACGGGCAATCTTTACGGGACAAGTTCGGGTAGACAAGCGGCACTCATTTTAAAAAAAGTTTTAGAACAAGAAAATGTGAATAGATTTTTTTGAAATAATAATAACAGGGGGCGTTTTGAATAGACAGAAAAAAGCTGCGGGTGCTGGTTTTGTTTGGCGGACGTTCGGGGGAGCATGAGGTTTCCGTCCAGTCCGGTTCTGCTGTATTAAACGCTTTGGACAGGCAAAAATATGAAGTGATTCCCGTTAACATCGGCAAGGATGGAAGATGGCTCAAAAGCGCAGGCGCTCCTGATGTTTTGGATAATAAGGATAATGGTATGCCGGTAGCTTTGCTTGGCGACCCTTTTATAAAAGGGCTGGTTCAGACTGAAACTTTTCAGAAAAGCGCCGGCTTAGTTGACGAGGTTGATCTGGTTTTTCCGGTCCTTCACGGGACCTATGGCGAGGATGGCACTGTCCAGGGCCTTCTTGAAATGGCGGACCTGCCTTATGTCGGGGGCGGTGTTTTAGCTTCCGCCGTAGGGATGGATAAGGTTATCATGAAAAAAGTCTTTGCCCAGGAGGGCATCCCGCAAGCCCGCTTCTGGCATTGCCTGCGCAGCGAATGGGAAAGAAAAAGGGATTTTGTGATCGGCGAAGTGGAAATGAATTTTACCTATCCCTTTTTCGTCAAACCCGCCAATCTGGGTTCCAGCGTGGGAATATCCAAGGCTCACGACCGTCAGGAACTTATTGATGCATTTGACCTGGCTCTAAAATTTGACCGGAAAGCAATCGTCGAGGAATTTATCGACGGCAGGGAGATAGAAGTAAGCGTGCTGGGGAATGATGATCCAGTAGCCTCTGTTCCCGGGGAGGTCTTTTCTCTTAAGGAATATTACGATTATGAAGCAAAGTACAGGGACGGCCTGTCAAACTGGAAGGCGCCCGCCGAAATACCGGATGAAACTGCCAGGGCTATTCAGGAACTGGCTGTTGCCGCCTTCAAATCAATAGACTGCGCGGGCATGGCCCGGGTGGACTTTTTTATTGCCAGAGGAAGCGGCCAGGTTTATGTAAATGAAATTAACACAATTCCTGGATTTACCCGTTTCAGCATGTACCCGAAGCTCTGGGAGCTGAGCGGGATAGGTTTTACGGAATTGCTGGACCGGCTCGTCGATTTGGCTCTTGAAAAACACCAGGAGAAGAAAAGGAATCAGACTTCTTTTGGTCTTTGACCATGAACAGGGGTAATAAACCATGTATTTTCCCGTGTCCGGTGTCCATGTTTCGCCCTTTGTCCCACCGGCGGTAGCATTTGTTATTTCTTCTTTAACGACTGGCGCCGGAATTTCCGGCGCCTTTTTAATATTGCCCTTTATGGTAAGCGTGCTGGGTTATATAAGCCCGGCTGCGACTCCGACCAATTTCATCTGCAACCTTGTGGCGTCGCCTGGCGGGATGTTCCGTTTCATAAAGGAGGGGCGGATGAACTGGCCCCTTACCTGGGTCATTGTTTCAGGGACCATTCCCGGGGTATTTGCAGGCGCCTGGATTAGAGTCGTTTTTTTGCCGGACGTGAAAACTTTTAAACTGTTTATGGGCATTGTGCTGCTTGGTTTGGGCGCTTACCAGCTTATTAACTCCAGAAAGGGACACGGGACGGGTGTATTGGAAAATAAGTTCCTGGACAGGATAAAAAAACAATTGAGCGGTAAATTAGTGTCCGGAATTCCCCCGGGGCTGGCGATTAAAACCGTCCTGATCTCATTCAGAAGGATTGATTATGTTTTTTGGGGAGAAATATATTCTTTTAATCCCTTAGTACTTTTTGGAACAGCTCTGGCGGTGGGGCTGGTCGGAGGCGTTTATGGGATTAGCGGAGCCGCTATTATTGCCCCTGTTTGCGTTTCTGTTTTAAAGCTGCCAGTCTATACAATAGCGGGGTCGACACTAACGGGCAACTTTTTAACATCAATAGCGGGTATAGCCAGTTACTATTTCTTTTTTTCCTCAACAAAACTGCAGGGCAATCCTGCGCCCGACTGGCTTTTGGGAGTGTTGTTCGGTTTGGGCGGCTTTTTAGGCACATACTCGGGCGCCTATCTGCAGAAGTTTTTGCCGGAGCGGTTGATAATTATAATTCTTGGCAGCCTGGTTGTTATTTTGGCTGTAATCTATATCACAGGTTATTTTGCTTAGTTTGATAAGCTCTTATTATAATAATTTTAAGGGGGGTAATGGGCTGATGGTTTTCCGGGACAGAGTTGAAGCAGGAACAATGCTTGCGGAAGCAATTCAAAAAAGTTCTTTCGATGACGGTGTCGTTTTAGCTATACCCCGAGGGGGTGTTGTGGTCGGAGCCCAGATAGCCCGCCTGCTGAAGGTTCCTCTTGATCTTATAATTCCCCGTAAAATAGGGACCTTTCACAATCCGGAGGCGGCTGTGGGCGCAGTTGCCCAGGACGGGACAGCGATTTTCAATCACAGTGTTTTGAAGATGCTGGGCCTTCAAGAAGATGATTTGCAGGACGTTATCGCCGAACAGGTTGAAGAAATTCGCCGCCGGATGAAGATGTACCGGGGGCAGGAAGATTATCCGTCCTATGACAACAAGCAGGTGGTCCTGGTCGATGACGGCATAGCTACGGGTTATACCGTAATGGCGGCTTTGCGTTCGGTAAGAAAAATGTTTTCCTTAAAGAAATTGATTCTGGCGGTTCCGGTGGCGCCCGCCGACACGCTGGGCGTTTTAAGAAATGACGTTGATGAAGTAGTCTGTCTTTTCACGCCGCCGGTCTTTTACGCCGTGGGGCAGTTTTACATGGATTTTTCACAGGTCAGCGACGAAGAAGTCATTCATCTGCTCAGGGAATTGTCAACAATACGCCTGTAAAGGGATAATAATGAAACTTTTGTTTATACTATTTCTAGTTTAAACAAGATTACATTCGGAGGTGCATTATTGAAGACAATTGCTGTTGAGGACACCCTGGGAAATGTCAGGGATTATCTGGAAAAGTCCGGCTATAAGGTAGTCAAGTTCACCGGGCAGGAGGATGCGGACGCATACGTAATCAGCGGTATGGACGACGATGTGATGGGCATGCAGGATATTATGACTGAAGTTCCTGTAATTGACGCTGACGGGAAAACTCCTGAAGAAATTTTGAGCAGTCTGAGGGACCTGGATTGGATGTAAATCTGAAGATTTAGCTTTATGTGGAGGAAGGAGTCAGGCTTTTTATTGCCTGACTCCTTTTTGGTGTGCTGCCCGGTATTTTTTAATTATCCTGGGTTATGCTGACTTCCCTGACCAGTTCTTCTCCTGAACAATGGTTTATCGCCTGCATGAGGCCCTGAACGATAAGATCGGCCATGCTCATTACAAGATTCAGCCGGGTGTTCTGGAGAACAAGGTATTCCATAAACCCGCCTATGTTGACGACTCCGGTGATATGGATTTCTCCCACCGGGGGGAGGTTTTTGTTAACCCCGGCCCCAGGCTGTAAAGAACCATTTCCTATATTAATGCAGCCGACGTTCTCCTGGTTGCCCAGGCAGGCGTCGATTGCGATTATAAACGGGTTTTCGTAGGTTTTCCGGATTTCTTCCAGCCTTTGCTCCAGGTTGCTGGCGTGTACCGGTTTGTCCAGCGTGCCGTATACATCGAAGTAATCCTGCTCTATGGCGGAAAGTTTGCTCCCCACCAAAGGGCCGAGACAATCCCCTGTTGAACGGTCCGTTCCGATGCAAAGCAGTATTTTGGGGAAGTTGTTCAAGGCGGCGTTCCCGTTCAGCCTGCATGCCAGGTCCCAGCCGAATTTGATGGCCGCGAGAGGATCCTCCAGGTGTATCCTGGTCCGGGTATTTGCTGTTTCGGCTTTCTGGTTCAATTCAAGACTCTCCAAATAAGCTCCTCCTTAAAACAAAACTATTAAATAATATTTCCAAAGATAACCTTAAATATTCCTTTTTTGCATAAACATAACCGGGGGATTGTTTTGAGGCGAAATAAAAATTCTCTGCTGCTTTTTAAAATTGCCATGGTCTATGCGGGCACGGTAATCGGCGCGGGTTTTGCTTCCGGCCAGGAGTTAATGCAGTTTTTTATGGTTTTTGGATCGAAAGGTCTCTGGGGGATAGCGCTGGCCACCGTGCTGTTTGTTTACCTGGGAGCGCTGATTATGCTTCTGGCCACGAAGCTGCGGACGGCCAACTATATTGAACTGCTCCAGTGCCTGATGGGGAAGCGGGCCGCCGGGCTGATGGACCTGCTTACCCTGATCATGCTCCCCGGCGGCCTTGTGGTCATGCTTGCAGGCAGCGGGGCGGTTTTTGCCGAACAGTTGGGCCTGCCCAACTGGCAGGGTACTATGCTGGCGGTTTTAATAACCTGTATTGTACTAATCAAAGGGCTGCAGGGGATATTGAATTTCAATCTCGTTTTCGTCACTTTAAAAATCCTCGTACTGGCGGTCGTGTCGTTTTTGGCCATACATCACCAGGGAGGCCTGCCCAGGCCTTTTCCGGAGCTTCTGGAATATAAAAGGGTGGCTGCAAACTGGGGCTGGTCGAGCATCCTGTATGTTTCCTACAACATGATCGTTCCTGTCGCTCTGCTATCTTCTTTGGGGAGAACCGTTCCGTTTAAAACAGGCATTGCCGGGGGCGCCCTGGGGGGGCTGATCCTTGGAGTCACGGCGGGGCTGATTACCCTGGCGGGTTTGTCGTTCTACCCGTCGGTGCTTAACTGCCAGGTGCCCGTCCTGTTTATTTCGCGATCGGCGGGGTTTGTTCTGCAGCTCGTGCTTGGCCTGCTGATCTGGATAGCTATTCTGACAACAACCATTGCCGATGCGCACGGGCTGGCCAGCCGCCTTGCTCCGGGGGAGGGGATGGGCTACAAGGTGGTGGGGATTGGAGCTACCCTGATCTCGATACCGTTGGCCGGCCTGAATTTTAATTTTCTGGTCCGGCTTCTTTATCCGCTTTTCGGCTATGCCGGGCTGATTCTGCTGCTGGCTCTTTTGATCGCTCCCTTCCGGAAATTGCGGATTAATTAGGATCAGCCAAGCCAGACGCTTAATTTTTTCAGCCGGGGATCTTTAATCCTGGACTGGATGGCCGGGCCGTGATCCAGCAGGGACTCGTTCTTGCTGTCGCTCAAGTTTTCTTTTCTCAGCTCGTCAATAATGGTTTCGCAGATATCTTCCATCAGGCGGTATTTTTTAGCGCTGTCGCTTGTGGTCACTGCCTTGAAGATCGTCTGGTAGATATTTTCTCCCAGTATGGGCAGGTCCCGGACGGCCCTGTGCATCCACTTAAAATACGGCATATATCTTTTATTGATCAGGAAGACCAGGGAAATTACGTCCGAGTAGAATTTGCTTTCGGCATACTGGGCCGCGACGTATTCCTGCCTTCGGGCGCAGCGCGTATAGTTGTACTGGCCGTTCTGCGCTATGGCCATGCACCTGGCGGCCATCTTCTTCAGCCTGATGTCTTCGGGGTAAAATTCCAGCAGTTTGTTCCTGAAATAAGTAAACTCGCCCAGGGGATCATAAAAGACCCTGCCGTTCGTGCAGGCTGCCAGGTAACTTTCGGGAAGTGGAAACCACTCGTTTATTTTTTCCGGCAGGCGTGAAATGCCGATGAACTTTTTGTAAAACTCGCCGATTTCAAAGACTCCCACTCTGCCCTCCCCGAATTCGCTGACTATCCTGCTGAACCCTTCAAAATCCCCGGGGAGGTTGTCGTATTCTTTTTGCAGCTGCTGTCCGATCTGTTCGTAGTCGTCTTTGGTCAGCCAGAGGCAGAAAGAGGGACCCCAGTCGTGGTCCCTGGAAATCTCGTCGTCAAATCCGTAGCATTCCGAGCCGTCGCCTACAAGCCCCGCCGCTATCCTGTCCTTGAAGCCAGCGAATTTCCGGCTGATCATTGGGAGCCCATGCTTTATAAAATAATTTTCGCAAAGTTCCAGGCCTTTCATAACTTGACCCCACTTCCCCAATCTAACTACGAAAACAATTGCTCATTGCCAAGGGGACGGTTCCCTTTGACACTCTATTGCCAAGGGGACGGTTCCCTTTGACACTCTATTAGGGAGGTCTACTGTCTACGTGCTCATGTTCGCCTTAGGCCGCCGTTGTCACGGTTCGCTTAGGTGTTCCGTGCCGGCAGCTCCAACGGTTCGCTTCGGACAGGACCAAGCGGTGCTGCAAAGGCGGCGAGGCAGGCAGCGTAATATTCCCACATTTGATTCCCGGCATCATAAGTCATTTTTATGAAACTTTTAGTGTGCCGCTGGTTTCGCACCGCGGTCTAAGTAACCGAAGCTTCACCGGGTGCTGCAGCGGCACTCCGCAATATCGCTCACCTGTGAACAACGACACCCTCTGTCAAGGGGACGGTTCTTTTTGAAATTCAAATGGTACCTATGTTGTCAAGAGAAGAACGAAATCTCGCCGCGAGGGTCTTGGATAGAAATTATCCAAAAAGAAAAAATTGCAAAATAATGAAAAAGTATGACTTTTTTATGGGATTGCTTAAACGCCGAAACAAACAATACAGAGAGAAACATACTTTTTAATTTTATGGTTATAAAATGTATAAAGAAATAAAAACATACTATTAGAAAAACAGCTAGAAGCACGCAAGACTCCTGATCTAGAAAGCCAGCAAATAA
>DMZI01000033.1:34236-37450 GCA_003485325.1 Desulfotomaculum sp. | reverse complement strand
AACTGGGGAAGGCTGTTATTACTACCGGATTAAAGACTCGATCTCTTTTTGTAATTCCCAGTCTGGCTGGTTTGGAAGTCACTGCTATTTAGTTATTTTTCCACTTTGCGAAGATATTTGGATTTAACGGCCTAATTCTGATCCTCTTAATCCTTGGTTTTTCGTGCATGCCAGGTTATTTTAGCAAGTAAGTCCGCGCCAGTAATTTCAGCTTGGAAAAGAGCCCTCTAAAGGCTCTTTTTTAAACCAGGCATACGCCTTTGTTTTCAAAACCTGTTATCGATTATTATTAACCTGCCTAACTATTCTATGTTTTCATGCCCCCTTTATCTTGCCCCTTTACTGGGGCTTTTTTATTGGGCACAAACAATAGATACGTAAAATAGGCTATAATTGGCGTCTATTATTGTAAGAAAAAAGACAAATTGCAGAAGGTGAAATTTTACTTATGGTGAAATAAACAAGGAAGCCACAGTGGAGACTATAACCCCTGTACGGTAATATTTACCCGGTAGTATTATGAAAAATAGCCCTTAAGCAAGAAATTTTTGCTTAATTTATTATTCCACTTTAATTAAATTGCATTGCCGTCTAAGTTTTTTGAAAATCTTTACAATTTCGTACCACAACACAGATACTGCTGCAATACCGGCCGCCGAAAATAATTGACCCCAAGACAGCGGCGCCAGCTTTAGGATTCCGCTAAGAGGTGTATAAAGTATTAATAAAAGGCCTGCCACAGTACCCGCAAATACAAACCACATCACTTTATCCTTGGCCAGGCGGATCATCGAATGTATAACAGAATCATAGTTAGAGCTATTTACCTGGACTAAAAAAAAGTTTGCTATTATGATCACTGAGATTCCCATGGTTCTCGCCAGGACAGCATTGCCGGGATTCTGCCGGAGTAAGACAAAATATGTAATAAAAGAAGCGGCAAAAATAAAAAGTCCCTGTAAAATGCTTTTCGTAAATGTTCCGGGAGTAAGAATATTCTCTTGCGGACTTCTTGGCCTTCGTTCCATGATGTCATGCTCTGCAGGCTGGCGTTCTAATACGATAGAGCAGGTAGGGTCAATAACAAGTTCTAAAAGCACTACATGTACCGGCAATAAGAGCAGGCTGGCAGGATTGATGCCTAAAAACGGCGCCAGCAGTGCACCTAAGGCGATAGGAATGTGAATTGTAAAAACATAGCCCACTGCTTTCCTGATATTATCATATATTCTTCTGCCATCTTTAATAGTGTCTACAATGGTCGAAAAATTATCGTCCATTAAAATCAAATCGGCGGCTTCCCTGGACACCTCAGATCCGCGTTTGCCCATGGCAATTCCAATATCCGCGTTTTTAAGAGCGGGAGCATCGTTTACCCCATCACCCGTCATGGCTACGATTTCCCCATTCTCCTTAAAAGCCCTGACGATTCTCATTTTATGCTCGGGAATAACTCTGGAAAAAATACTAATTTTACAAACCCTGTCTCGCAACATTTCATCGCTCATCTGGTCAAGTTCGTTACCGGTGATAATTTTATCGCTGTTCAGCATGCCTATCTGCTTTGCTATACTGCTTGCTGTGATTCCGTTATCACCGGTAATCATAACCACTCTGACACCCGCTTTATTGCATTTCTTGATATCTTCTTTCACAGAATCTCTTGGGGGATCGGCCAGGCCTACAAGACCCTTAAATCTTAAACTGCAGTCGGTAATTACGGCAGGAATCTTATCTTCACTGTCCAGATTCATAGTGCCAACGGCAATAACACGCAGACCTTGTTTCTGCATTTCAGCCAATTTCTCTTCCGACTGTCTGTATTCTGCCCCTGACATACTGCAGATTTTAAAAATACTTTCAGGGGATCCTTTGGCCACAATGATAATCTCGCCATCGTGGTTCCAAACGTGCCCCATCATTTTCAGTTCACTGGTAAAGGGATATTCCGTTATCAATCTGCCGCCAAAAAGATGGCTGCGTGCAATGCCAAGATTTTCGCAGTGTAACAGCATCGCCTTTTCCATTGGGTCATAGGTTTCTGCTTCACAGGCAAGCCCCATTAATTCACATAAAGCAACGCTATTACCGTCTGCGGACCAAGTTTCACGTACAGTCATTTGATTCATTGTAATGGTACCCGTCTTGTCAACACATAGAACTGATACGGCGCCTAAAGTTTCAACAGAAGGAAGCTTGCGGACTAAAGATTGTTTTTTTGCCAGCCTCCATGCTCCCAAAGACAAAAATACCGTTAGAATAACAGGGAATTCTTCCGGTATCATAGCCATCGCAAGAGTTACTCCAGCGAGAATGCTTTCAATAATTCTGTCTTTAAATGCATGGTCGGGAATATTAAAATATGTAATTATAAAGACCAGTACCAGCAGGACGGCGGCAATCCCCGCACAGAGCTTTACAAGCTGGCCTGTCTGTTTTTGCAAAGGAGTGGGGCTTTCTACAGCAGATGCTATATTGGCGCCGATTTTACCGTACTCAGTTGCCGCTCCTATCTTTTTCACCCGGATTACAGCGCTGCCCTGGATAACCATTGTTCCTGCGTAGCAGTGGTCTTTACGCCAGTATTCCGAACTGTCAATGCTTGTGCCGCCGGCGGCAGTTTTCCAAACGCCCTCAGCTTCCCCGGTAAGTATGGACTCATCGATACATAGGTCATTTTCCCTAATGATCTCTCCGTCAGCAGGAATTTTCTCACCTTCCGCAACGATCATCAAGTCACCCGGGACCAAATCCGCACTTGCAATTATATGCTCTTTCCCATCTCGTATGACTCTACTGTGCGGCGCTGTTAAGTCTTTGAGTGCATTTAAGGTTTTGTCCGTTTTCCATTCCTGTATAACGTCTATACTAATAATACCAAGCACGAAAATAAGCATTATTGCACCGTCACGAGGTTCACCCAATATAAAGTAAATGATAGCTGATACAATTAAAAGCAGGAACATGGGCTCCAAGACTATATGAAGCACCTTCATAAAAAAGCTTTCTTTTTTCTTATCTGTCAGTTCGTTTTTGCCGAACTGCTCCTGCAGAATTTTAGCCTGCTCATCGGTTAAGCCCTGTAAAGATAAGGTTTTAGCTTTTTCTTCTGCGATGAAGATCACCTCAAATATTTTGTCATTTGGACTACGTATAATATATAAAAACCTGTGGCAACTATTAATAGTCCCACAGGTTTGTTTTTACCTGCTGC
>DMZI01000033.1:32660-34073 GCA_003485325.1 Desulfotomaculum sp. | reverse complement strand
AAAAAAACCGAAACCCGGCAAGTACCGGGTGCAAATCCCGCAACCCCTTGCATTAACACTCATAACAGTAATAATGCAGTATAAAAGGGTATCTCTTAGTTAAAGATTACGAAAGATAATTATTTTTTTACGGAGGTCTAAGTACTTGAAAAAAACCGTTTTAATTTTTACAGGTATACTGGCAGTTATCGTGATTACCGGCTATGCGAGCAAGAATATATATTTTTTAATGAAAGACAGTTTAAAAACTGAACAAACCAGCAAACAGGCAAGCCAGGAAAAATTTTTCCAGAAAACTAAGCCCAGGAACGGAACAAGTCAAAATAATTCTCCTAACCAGAAGCCTAAACCACCGGTAACTAGGGAAGATGTATCCGCATCTTCCGAGGTTGGCAGCCTGTCTAATAAAAAATACGGCTGGGGAGTGATAAGAAATAGAGACCACCTTCAGCCTGAGATGCCGGCAAGTATCCTGCAAACTTTAGCCCAGAACAATGCCTATTGGATAGGCAGTCCGGATGAAAAAGCCATCTACCTTACTTTTGATCTGGGATATGAAAACGGATATACACCGGGAATTTTAGATATCCTTAAAAAGCAAAATGTTAAGGCCGCTTTCTTCATTAACGGGCATTATCTTAAAACACAACCGGGACTTGTTAAAAGGATGATTCAGGAAGGACACATCGTTGGCAATCATATGGTAAACCATTCCTCTATGCCGGATTTGACAAGCGAGCAGATCAAAGAAGAGATTGAAATGTTGACATCTGATTTCACCGCTTTAACAGGAATCAAGGAGATGGTTTATTTCCGCCCTCCAAAAGGGGAATACAGTGAAAGGACCCTCTCTGAAACAAAGAATCTCGGCTGCTATACTATTTTTTGGAGCTTTGCAATGGCCGATTGGATACCTCTGCCTGGTGGCTCGCAAGAGGCCTACCAAACTTTAATGGATAATTTGCATAACGGAGGTTTGATACTTTTACATACTGTAACCAAAGACAATCTTTATTCACTCGATCAGTCGATAACCGAAATCAAGTCACAGAGGTATACATTTAAAACATTGGATGACCTTGTGAAAAATTAAAAGGGTATATTTCATGCAAGCATTTTATAAACAAAAAGCCAACTTATGTCGGCATCAAAAGGTAAAACATGTCCCAGAAATTAGAAGTACTAGAGCCATCAAGCACTATGGAAAATGATAACCGGGCATCATTTAGGCGCCAAAAAACCTCCAAAAGAATTTAAAATCCCTGGAGGGCTTGATATCACTGGAGCGGGTGACGGGGATCGAACCCGCAACCCCCAGCTTGGGAAGCTGATGCTCTACCGTTGAGCTACACCCGCATATAAAATAATTATACCACCGGGGTTTTTCAAGTCAAGTGTCAGGGGTTGTTCCGA
>DMZI01000033.1:28576-32569 GCA_003485325.1 Desulfotomaculum sp. | reverse complement strand
GGTTGTTCCGACCGTTAAAAACAAGGTTTTAAATCTTCGGCAAACTATTCGGGAAAATATGAAACCCGCGCCTGGTTGTGCAAAACCCTGCTGCTTATGCGTAGGCCTTCACAAGGCATAAAAGGGGATCGTATGGAAT
The DNA here is from genome assembly GCA_003485325.1 of Desulfotomaculum sp. Lineage (GTDB taxonomy): Bacteria > Bacillota > Desulfotomaculia > Desulfotomaculales > Nap2-2B > 46-80. The sequence goes on along the minus strand of DMZI01000033.1, from coordinate 32,430 downwards.
ACCGTTTAAACGAACCTCCAGGTGAAGGTGAGGTCCGGTGGAACGGCCTGTGCTTCCTACATGAGCAATAATCTGGCCTTCTTTTATAAAATCCCCTTCCCTGACCAGGACGGCTGAAGTATGGCCGTACAGGGAAGTTAAACCGGAACCGTGGTTTATAATTACCGCTATACCATATGTTCCGCGAGGGCCGGCGAAAATTACCCGCCCTGATCTAATCGCCTTGATCGGATCTCCTTCAAAGGCGGCTATATCGACACCCTCATGAGGGCGGTCATCACGTATCCCAAAACCGGAGCTTACCCAACCGCCGGCGACAGGCCAGGCCAGTTCATTTACAGGCAGGCCCGCAGTGTAATTCCACGCCGGCAGTACATTATTTTCAGATAAGGGAACAATCAATTCCTGCCCTGCGATTAAAACGTCATCATCATTAAGGTTGTTGGCCAGAACCAGGCTATTTAACGATACGCCGTAATCACGGGCTATGCCGGTTAACGTTTCTCCCGGCCGGATTAAATGGTTCTGCGATGTCCCGGGTATGAGCAGAACTTTACCGGCTTCAATAAAATCCTTGTCTTTTATGTTATTAGCGTTGGCCACCACGTTTGTCCGCAAGCCAAACCTTTCGGCAACGGATATTAAGGTATCTCCTTGCTGAACAATATAGGAAGTTGACCGGTCGCTTTCTGCTTCCCCGCCGACAGGTGCCAGGTTAAAGTAAGGCACATCCTGGCGGATAAATTCATCCAAACCTGCCCTGGCCGGAGTAAGACAGCAGCCGAACATTCCGACTGAACATATTGTTATAGTAACAAAAATTTCTTTCAAATTTAAAAAGCTTTTCTTCAATTTGATCTCCTTCTTGAAGCAAAAAAACAAATAAAACACCAGTTTCATAGAGTTTTTAAAAACTCATGAATAAGTTTTACCAAAATATAGCGTATTTATACATTAGAGTTTTTAGCTGGAAAGTTCGCGGCGTATATCAGGCGGCCTGTCGGGAGTTACTACGGGCCCTACTTTCCGTACCGCATTTTGAAACTGCTGCAGGATTTCCTCGTTTGTCTTGATCTTCTTCATTCGATCGAGCAGCATTTCCATGGCTTCCCAGGGCGCCATATTCACTGTGGCTTTGCGGAAGTACCACATCCACTCAAGCTCTTCCTTGGATAAAAGCAGTTCCTCTTTACGCGTACCGGAGCGCTGGACGTCAATAGCGGGGAATATACGCCTCTCGGCAAGCCGGCGGTCCAGAATCAGTTCCATATTGCCCGTACCTTTGAACTCTTCAAAAATCACATCATCCATGCGGCTTCCCGTTTCAATCAGAGCTGTAGCCATGATAGTCAGGCTTCCGCCTTCTTCTATTTTGCGGGCTGCCCCAAAAAACCGCTTTGGTTTATGCAGCGCGGCGGGATCCATACCGCCGCTTAATGTGCGGCCGCTTGGCGGAACAACCAGGTTGTGAGCCCGCGCAAGACGGGTAATGCTGTCCAAAAGAATAACCACGTCTTCATGGTGTTCGACCAGGCGTTTCGCCCTTTCCAGGACCATTTCGGCAACTTTGACGTGGTTTTCCGGAGGTTCATCAAAAGTGGAGCTGACCACTTCGCCTTTTACCGAACGCTCTATATCGGTTACTTCTTCGGGCCTTTCGTCAACAAGCAGGACCATTAGTTTGATTTCCGGGTGGTTCCTGCTGATGCTGTTGGCAATATCCTTGAGTAAAGTCGTTTTTCCGGCTTTCGGAGGGGCCACAATCAATCCCCTTTGCCCTTTACCCAGGGGGGACAGCAGGTCAATAATCCTTGCCGAGTACCCTCCCGAATATGTTTCCAGCTTGATCCGCTCCTGTGGGTACAAAGGAGTCAAGCCGTCAAAATGCAGCCTTTCCGAAGCGCTTTCCGCATTATAACTATTTACCTGTTCAACCCTTAAAAGGGCAAAATAACGCTCGCTGTCTTTCGGGCCGCGTACCTGTCCGGCGACAAGGTCCCCTGTCCTTAAGTCAAAGCGCCTGATTTGCGACGATGAAACGTAGATATCATCCTGGCTCTGAAAATACCAGAACGGCCTTAAAAACCCAAAACCATCCGGTAAGATTTCCAGCACGCCCTGTGCGTAAATCAGCCCGGTTTTCTCAGTCTGCGCTTTAATGATCTCAAAAATCAGCTCTTTCTTCCGAAGCCTTGAATAACCCGGAATCTCCAATTCCTTGGCGATTTTGTACAATTCTTGCAGAGTTTTTAACTCCAACTCAGAAAAAGTCAACAATGACCCTCCTTAAATAACCTGCTTAAAGCGGTTGTATTTAAACACTTTATAAAAATTTAAATCGTCTTCTTGATAAAGGAATATTATACGGCCATAATTTTCTATAAATTATAAAAGGGGAAACCAAACAGAAAACCGGACAGGATCATAAAAATTTTGCTGGAAGTAAAGGAGAATATAGGTTTATTTTATGACGGTATCTTCCAATTTAGAATTTAAATTTTCTTATTTCTTGGGCACCTTAGCCCAGTCATCCATAAACTTTTTAATGCCCACATCGGTTAAAGGATGCGCAATCATTTGTTTTAATACCTGGTAAGGTATTGTCGCTATATCAGCTCCTGCTTTTGCGGCCATAACCACATGCATGGGGTGCCGGATACTTGCCGCAATTACCTGCGTAGGAAAATCGTAGGTCCCGTAAATATCCATTATATCCGAGACAATTTCCATACCGTCATGCCCGGCGTCATCCAGGCGCCCGACAAAAGGACTGACAAAAGAAGCGCCGGCAAGAGCCGCCAATAGAGCCTGGTTTGCTGAAAAGACCAGTGTCGCGTTGGTTTTTATTCCTTTTTTGGCTAGTTCGGCAATTGCTTTTAAACCTTCCGCCGTTAAAGGTATTTTCACCACAATATTGGGATGTATACCTGCTAATTCCTTAGCCTCAACAACTATGGACGAGGCTTCGGAACTTGTCGCCTCCGCACTGATCGGCCCATCTACAATTGAGGTAATTTCCCTGACTACCTGTTCAAATACACGACCCTCTTTGGCAATCAGCGATGGATTTGTAGTTACGCCGCTGATCACTCCCAGGGCGTTGGCTGCTTTTATTTCCTCAATATTTGCAGTATCAAGGAATAGTTTCATTTTGTGTAGTATCCTCCTTTGTTTATGACATAGTTTTGCCTGCTTTCCCGGCGCTTCCAAACAGGCTCATTTTTGCTTTCAACATCTCGAACACCGCCTGCCGTGCAGGACCCAGTATCTTGCGGGGATCAATTTCGTCAAGATTAGTTTCCAGTATATGCCTGACTGTTTCAATAAAAGTCTGGCGTATATCTGTATCAATGTTTATTTTGCGAACGCCCAAAGTTATGGCCTGAAGAATAGCATCTGAAGGAACGCCGGAACAACCGTGAAGGACAATTGGCATTTGTATTGATGAACTTATTATAGAAAGGCGTTCAAAATCAAGCTTTGGCTCTCCCTTGTAGCGTCCATGCGCAGTACCTATTGCCACAGCCAAAGAATCAACCTGAGTCTGTTCCGCAAAAAAAAGAGCTTCTGCGGGGTCAGTAAGAAAAGCCTCTCTTTCTGAAACCGAAATATTATCTTCGACACCGCTGATCTTGCCTATTTCGGCCTCTACGGAAACCCCCGCTTCCCTTGCCGTTTCAACAACTTTCCTGGTTATAGCTATATTTTGCTCAACCGGCAGCTTTGAACCGTCGAACATCACAGAACTGAAACCTGATTTGATGCAGCTGTATAACTGCTCAAGGTTTGTTCCGTGATCAAGGTGCAGGGCCACCGGTACGGTTACACTCTGCGCCGCTTCCCTGGCTATCGCT
>DMZI01000033.1:27898-28322 GCA_003485325.1 Desulfotomaculum sp. | reverse complement strand
ATATATTATAATTTCCACATTGGCAGGATACTAGTCCCTGCTCGGCCAATTCATTAATGTAAGTTAAAACCTGATGCATTATATCGCTGTTATTAAAATAATCCTCGCTTGTAAGCTCGCTGAACAGCAGTTCAACTTCTTTTCGATTCTGGATCAATTGACGTATTTTATCATAAGGGCCCATATATCCCAGTTCAAGGCCTGTTTCCTGGCATGTAAAAGTGACGACCTTTTGCTGCCTTATGGACTGGCTGCTAATTACACGCAAATGCATTGCTTCACATATCACGCAACTTAACTGAAACCATAACTCCCCTCTTTTCCTGAGGGAGATAATCATTTTGGTCGCTCCACAGGAACAGGCAAGTTCAACAGAATTAGATCCTGAAAAGGTAAACCGGGAGAGTTTATTAAATTCCAGTTT
>DMZI01000033.1:22933-27598 GCA_003485325.1 Desulfotomaculum sp. | reverse complement strand
CCGACGGATGCCAGCTTGGTCATCTACAATCAGCAGGTCACAATTCATCTGTCTTATTTCACCTTTACAGCGGATTAAATTTTGTCGTCTTTTAATAGTTGTACGGCCTATTTAGCACATACATTCGACGGCAAAAATACAAATCCCTGCATTATTATAAAGTAATTTTATAAAAGGTTTCAGGAACATATAGAAATTAAAATAACCGCAATAGTTATTAGAAAAGCGGGAAGTATTAAGAGGAAAATGAATGGAGATATCGGAAGAAAAACTGCGGCTAAAGCGCTGCCGGCAGAAAAGCAGTACTCCTGACGAACGCCAAGAACCATAAGCGCCAGCCACCAGATAAAGATTAAGAAGTTCAGGATCATAACTATAACAACAACAATGCTTTTTAAACCCCAGATTAACAGAAGCAGTTCAACGGGCGCCAAAAAAATAAACGGCAGGTAACTCAAACCTACGATTGCCAGCAGGCCCTTCACGCTGCCCCTGCCCCCCAAAAGTTCCGCCAATAAATGAAAAACACTTGTTGATAATAGCCAGTTGCATAATTTTACAATCAAACCAAGAAATACTACCAAAAGCATTATTGCTAATGTAAGGTTGGCGCTGCCGGCAGGAAGGTTTATGTTAAGCAGATGAAAAAAGTTCAGAAAACTCATAAATATTACCGTTATGTTAACCAGCGAAAAAATTAGAACAGATAATCCAAGCGGCGGCGCTTCGGCCACTTTTTTGAAGGTATCCGCAGGATCAAACAGTATCCCGTAAATAAGTTCTAAAACTCCCATTGGTTGTGTATCTTCAAGCGAAGCTTCCTGATTGAAATGAAAACAGGAAGCAGCATTTTCTTCCAAGAAGGGATCCCTGCCTTAGAAATTTTGCTGGTAAAGCATTAAGATTATAGGGAAAGGGCTGGCCTGTTGCATCTGTGCCCCACCGATCCCGTTCCCGCTTAAATTTGAAGTTAACTGTTTAATTAATCCGGAGAATGAAGAAAGGCTTACTGAATCACCAAATAATTCATGCCAGATTTTATTCGGGCCAAGTTTAACTGTTCTCGGCTCCGATCCCAAACCCGAAAGTTTCCCTGCCAGAGCAACAGCATCCCGGTAATTGCCAAGATCGTCGACCAAGCCGACCTGTTTTGCCTGGGCGCCCGTAAAGACACGTCCGTCGGCAAGTAATTTAACTTTTTCCAGTTCCATTTTCCTTCCGGCGGCAACGGAATTTACAAAATCACCATAGATTTCATCAACCATAGTCTGAAAAAGAACATGCTCATCTTTTGTAACCGTCCGGTTGGACGAGCCCATATCCTTATGCGGCCCGCTTTTAAAAGTTCTCGAAGAAACGCCTATTTTATTATAAAGACCGCTGTAATCACTAACCTCCAAAATGACCCCTATGCTTCCGGTCATGGTTCCGGGATTGGCCAGTATTTTATCCGCCCGGCAGGCTATAAGATAAGCTCCTGAAGCTGCAACATCAGCCATAGAAACTACTATGCTTTTACCCGTCTTGCGAAATCTGTCAACTTCAGCCCCAATTTCCTGAGATCCTGCCGCAGTGCCCCCGGGGCTGTTTATTCTTAATACCACAGCCTTGATTTCCGGATCATCCGCCGCCGACCTTAACGAAGATACGATATTGTCCGAACTAACCTCAGAACTCCAGGCGCTGGCTGTATATGTATAACTCCCGCATACAATGGGACCTTCGATGGAAATAATCCCTACGGCCTTCTTTTTATTCACTTCAGGGCTTTTACTATTTCCGCCGTTTCGGCCGGGGACAAACAAACCCACCACACTGGCAATTAACAAGGATATAACTGCAACCCCAACAACCGATACGGCAATTGCCTTACGGTTCAAATCCATCTACCCCTCTTTAAAAGTTGGATTTTAAATTTCACCTTGCCTTGAAAACAAGGGAAGCGCCTATAAAATCCCTGAATAGCGGGTGCGGCCTGTTCGGGCGAGATTTAAATTCAGGATGAAATTGGGTGGCGACAAACCACGGGTGATCACGCAACTCTATAATTTCCACAAGGTACCCGTCAGGAAGTGTTCCGCTGAAAACCAAACCGTAATCACTTAAAGCCGCCCTGTAAAAGTTGTTCAGCTCATAACGGTGACGGTGGCGCTCGTTAATTATCTCTTCGCCGTATGCCTTATATGCAAGCGTGCCGGGTTCAAGCTTGCATGGATACGAACCCAGCCGCATGGTCCCTCCCATTTTATCAATCTCTTTTTGTTCGGGCAGCAAATCTATAACAGGATAGGACGTAGCTGTATTAAACTCCGAACTGTTTGCATCCTTCCAATTCAGTACGTTTCTTGCGTACTCAACCACGGCCAGCTGCATTCCAAGGCAAAGCCCAAGGTAAGGGACTTTCTTTTGCCGGGCATAGGCTATTGCCTCAATCTTACCTTCTATACCCCTGTCTCCAAATCCACCGGGCACAACAATTCCGTCGGCGCCTGCCAGAAAATACTCCGCTTCCCGGCGCTCAAGCTCTTCGGAATTGATCCATTTAATATCAACCGCGGCGCCATGGTGCAGTCCAGCGTGGCGGAGAGCTTCGCTGACGCTGTAATACGCGTCGGGCAGGGAAACATACTTTCCGACAATTGCAATTGTCACATTTTCCTGCAGTTTTTTCATCCTATCTACCATATCGCGCCATTCCTGCAGTGAGGGAGGCTGGCATTTTAAACCCAGACGCTGGACTACGATTTCACCAAGACCCTCATCCTCAAGCATTAATGGAACTTCATAGATAGACGATACATCGACTGCCTGAACGACAGCATCTTTGTCGATGTCGCAAAAAAGGGCCAGCTTGTCTTCCAGTTCGGGGCGAAGAGGATTTTCTGTACGGCAGATGATTACATCAGGCTGTATGCCGATACTGCGCAGTTCTTTGACGCTGTGCTGGGTGGGTTTTGTTTTTAATTCGTTGGCTACCTTTAAGAAAGGCACAAGCGTGAGGTGGATATACATTACATTATCCCGGCCCAGGTCGGTGCGGAGTTGGCGTATTGCTTCCAAAAAGGGCAGGGACTCGATATCTCCAACAGTGCCTCCTATTTCGTTGATCACTACATCGGGATTGCTTTCAGAAACGATGTGCAGTACCCTGTCCTTAATTTCATTTGTTATATGGGGAATTACCTGGACAGTCGCTCCCAGATAGTCACCCCGCCGCTCCTTGGTAATTACCGACCAGTAGACGCCGCCGGTAGTTACGTTGCAGCTCCTGCTCAAATTACTGTCAATAAACCGTTCGTAATGCCCAAGGTCCAGGTCTGTTTCAGCCCCGTCTTCAGTGACAAATACTTCCCCATGCTGATAGGGGCTCATTGTGCCGGGATCTACATTGATATAAGGGTCAAGTTTTTGAATGGCAACTTTTAAGCCCCTGCTTTTTAAAAGGCAACCTAAAGATGCGGCTGTAATTCCTTTGCCAAGTGAAGAAACAACACCGCCGGTAATAAAAACAAATTTAGCTATCTAAAAACCCCTCCTTTATTACATGCGTTCAGGGGCTTGTATACCTAGAAGACGCATTCCGTTGCGTAAAACTATACGCGTTGCTTTGACAAGCATTAATCTGGCGCAAGAAAGCCGTTCATCCGGGCTGATTACGCGATGGCTGTTATAAAAACTGTGCAGCAGGCCGGCGACTTCGTGCAGATATCTGGTCAGCCTGTGAGGCGCCAGATCTTTGGCAGCCATCAAGACTTCTTCAGGAAAATCAGCCAGCCTTCTGGTAAGGACCAGTTCAGCTTCTTCCTTGAGCAAATTCAGGTCATCCGGTCCGGGTGAGGGCAGTTTTTTCCCTGTTTCATCCAACAGACGCAAAATGCTGCAAATCCTGGCATGGGCATATTGAATATAATATACCGGGTTTTCGTTGGATTGAGCGCGGGCTAGGTCAAGATCAAAGTCCAAATGGCTGTCCGCGCTGCGCATAACGAAGAAGTAACGCGCCGCATCGCGGCCAACTTCCTCGATTAACTCTTCCAAAGTCACATACTGGCCGGAGCGTTTGCTCATCCGGACGATTTCGCCGCCGCGGTATAAACGAACTAACTGCATTATTATAACATGCAGAGCGTCAGGGTTATACCCTAAAGCCGCCACCGCTCCTTTCATTCTGGCGACATGCCCGTGATGGTCCGCCCCCCAAATGTTGATTACCCGATCGAAGCCGCGTTGGAATTTATTGAAATGGTAGGCAATATCGGCGGCAAAGTACGTCGGCGCCCCATTGCTGCGCAAAATTACTTCATCTTTTTCCACGCCGAATTCCCTGGCTTTAAACCAGAGCGCCCCATCATGCTCGTATAAAAAGCCCATTGAATTTAAGCGGTCAACAATTTCCTGAATAAAACCTTTTTTATGCAGATCCTGTTCGGAAAACCATACATCATAAGATACGCCGAAGGAAAGCAGGGCTTTCTTAATTACAGCAAGTTTTTCCTTCAGTGTATAATCTACAAGCGCGTTTTTACGTTCTTCCTTCCCTGTGTCCAGAAGACTGTCCCCGTACAGTTTAATGAAACCTTTTACTGTTTCGATAATGTCTTCACCATGGTAACCTTCGGCCGCAACTTCCGCTGGACGGTCTAAAAGCTGAAAATATCTTGCCTG
>DMZI01000033.1:12457-22692 GCA_003485325.1 Desulfotomaculum sp. | reverse complement strand
TCCGTTCGGCCGTAATTTTCATCAAGGGTGATAATCCCCGGCAGTATTTCCAAAACCCATTTCGGATCAAGATAAAAATTTATAAATCCGGGGCCCGCAACTTCTACCTTTTCGACCGGCAAACCCTGGAAGTCAATGCAGCCCTTTAAAATCTCGGCAACTTTCCGCGGGGGCAAATGTACCTTTTTGGACAACAACATGGCCAGGTTGGCCGCAAAGTCACCGTGATCCTTTTCTCTGGGAACCTCAATAATAAAATCGGGCAGTTCCGGTAAATCCTGCAAAACCCCCTGCCTGACAGCCTTTTTGACAGTACGCTTTAACGCGCCGGCCAGGTTTTCTTTCATTTGGTCAACTGCACTGCTCATTTAATACTGCGGACCTCCTGCAATATGTTAACCTGCAGCCTCTTTCGGGACGGGCGAGGCTTGTTCCGTATCTGTAACTGTGCTGAAAACTTTTCTGGGCCGTATGCCGCGGGAATTGATAAATTTGGCTAAGCGCCGGAAAGCCTGGCCTAAATCCTCCATTGAAGCTGCGTAAGAACAGCGTATAAAGCCCTCGCCGTAAGGGCCGAACGCATTGCCCGGAACTACGGCAACTTTTTCTTCCTGGAGCAGCTGGCCGGCGAACTCCTCAGATGAAAGGCCTGTTTCGCTAATGTCGGGAAAAGCATAGAAGGCGCCGCCGGGCTCAAGACAGGGCAGCCCCATATCCCGCAGGGCGTGTATTACTAAAAGCCGTCTTCTGTTGTATTCCCGGATCATATTCTTCATAGCCGGACGGCCGTTCTTAAGCGCCTCAATAGCGGCCATCTGGGAGGTAATTGGAGCGCAAAGCATTGTATACTGGTGAATCTTAGTCATATAACCGATAAAATCCGGATTTCCCGCCGCGTAACCCAGCCTCCACCCGGTCATTGCATAGGATTTTGAAAAACCATTCAGCAGAATGGTGCGCTCCTGCATGTCGGGGAGAGCCGCAAAACAGGTATGTTCACCGGCATAGGTAAGCTTCTCATAAATATCGTCGGATATTACAATAAGGTTGTGTTTTTTAACTACTTCCGCAATTTCAGTCAGGGTTCGCCTGTCTATAACCGCGCCGGTGGGATTATTGGGGTAGCACAGGATCAGTACTTTAGTACGGGGTGTGATTGCAGATTCAACCTGATCTGCGCTGATCCGGAAATTGCCTTCAATTGTCGTCGGCAGGCCAACAACCTTTCCGCCGGACAAAGTGATACAGGGGGCATAAGAAACATACGATGGTTCCGGAAGGAGGACTTCATCTCCGGGTGAAACCAAGGCGCGTACCGCCAGATCCAGCGCTTCGCTGACACCGACAGTCACCAGGATCTCGTTTTTAGGGTTGTATTTCAAACCAGTGCAGGAAAGTTCCTGCGCAATCGCCTGCCTTAACTCTAAAAGACCGAAGTTGGAAGTGTACATGGTATAACCTTTTTCCAGTGAATAAATGCACGCCTCGCGAATATGCCATGGCGTGACAAAATCAGGCTCTCCAACCCCCAGAGAAATTACGCCTGGCGTATCAACTACCAAATCGAAAAACTTTCTTATTCCCGACCAGGGTATTGTCCTTACTACCGGGTTGACAAAATCGTCCCATGAGGCGTTCGTGTTCATGGAGAAACTAATAACCTCCTGTCTTTTTCAACATCTTCTAAAATGACACCGTCTTGTTTGTATGTTTTTAGAATAAAATGCGTCACCGTACTTAGAACCCCTTCAATTGTCGCTAACTTGGTAGAAACAAAATGGCTGACTTCACGCATGTTTTGCCCTTCGACAAACACCGACAGGTCATAATCACCCGACATGAGGTGAACACTTTTAACCTGGGGAAAACGGTAGATGCGCTCTGCTACAGTATCAAAACCTTTATCTCTCTGGGGAGCCACGCGTACTTCGATCATCGCGAGCACTTTCTCCTCCCCTGCCTTCTCCCAATTGACAAGGGCGATATACTTCAAGATAACCTTTTTATTTTCCAGCTCCTTGATAACTTCCTGAACCTCTGCCTTTTCCTTGTTTAACATAATGGCTATATCAGCTGCAGAAAGCCTTGCGTCGGATTCCAGTATCTCAAGTACTTCTTTCAAGATCTTAAAACCTCCTTTACCTGGTTTAACCACAATAAAAAACCTCGCCCCAAAGGGACGAGAGTCCAGTTCTCGCGGTACCACCCTCATTGGCTGCAATAAAATGCATCCCTCTTAAGTCCATTAACGGAGGCATCCGGTTTAAGCATACTGATTATGCTTTTAGCATAACTTTCCGCCGACAGCTCAAAGGCGGCCCGGGGTACAACTCAACCAGGCTTTCACCCTCCCCGGTTCGCTAAAAATGACTTGTAATACCCCTCTTCCTTTTCATCACCTTTAAATATATAAAATCAAGGTAATTTTACCATATGCTTTCGGATAGAGTCAACAACCTGATCAAACTCTAAAGCATCTTAACCTGGCCAAGCATTCTCTTAATGCTTTCTTTTTCTTCGGGTGTGGCTTCCACAAGAGGCAGCCGCGGCGGCCCGACCTGCCATCCGAGCATATTTAAGGCCGCTTTAACCGGTACCGGATTTGAGGTAATAAAGAGGCCGCTGAAAACAGGGTAAAGTTCCAGGTGTATCTGATTGGCAAGGGTAACATTGCCGGATAAAAAGGAGTTAACCATCTCTTTTAGCCTGGGGCCTACTATATGGGAAGCCACGCTGACCACTCCTTTTGATCCCAGTGACAGCATGGGTAATGTCAGGGAATCATCACCGCTGTATATAGCAAAATAATCAGGAAGTTTCCGGCGCAATTCACTGACCTGATCCATACTCGAATAGGCCTCTTTAAGAGCTATAATATTAGGAATTTCCGCTAATCGCGCTACGGTTGCAGGCGAAAGGTTGATCACTGATCGCCCAGGAATATCATAAAGCATAACCGGCAGGTTAGTAGAGCAGGCTATAGATTTAAAGTGCTGATAAAGACCTTCCTGAGAAGGTTTATTATAATAAGGGGTCACCAGGAGCAGGCCGTCAACACCCAGCTTTTCCGCTGACTGGGTCAGGCTGATACTGCCGGCTGTATCATAGCTGCCCGTAGAGGCAATGACGGTGGCCTCACCGCCGATTTCTTCAACTATAATGCGGAACAGCTCTAATTTTTCTTCCTTGGTCAAAGTAGGCGATTCCCCGGTGGTTCCGCAAATAACCAAACCGTCAGAACCCGATTGAACCAGGTGGCGGGCTAATTTTTTTGCCAGGTCATAATTTACCGTAAGATCTTTATCAAACGGTGTCACCATAGCTGTTATAATCCGCCCAAAATCAGTAGCCAATTTTTTCACCTCTTTAATGAAAAAGACTTTTTTAAGTTAACTTAGCCGTGTAAAAACCGGCGGTGCAAAGCACGGACCGCCCTCTCCATGTCTGACCGTTTCACAAGCACCCAGATGGTAGTGTTTGAGTCATTCGACTGCAGGATTTGAATATCCTCTTTTGTCAAAGCTTCAACAACACCTGCCATAACGCCTGGAACACCGTTCATGCCTCCGCCTACCGCCGCAATCTTAGCGCAGTCCTGGTCGATTTCCAGTGCAAACCCCTCATTTTCCAGGATTTCAGTAGCTTTTCTGCCGAATTGCTCTCTGACTGTGAAAACTACTCTGTCAGGGTAGACATTGATAAAATCAAGGCTGATTCCGGCTAAGGCCAGGCTTTTAAAAAGGCGGCGCTGATTGGAAAGGTTTTTTTCAGACCCTTCGTCCATTTGCACCTTATATTGTATTATGCCCGGTATCTGTGTAATACCGGTAATTGCACGGTCTCTTGTTATATCTATGGTTCCCTTGTAAACTTCATGGGAAGTAGTCACAAGTGTTCCGGGAGCATCGCTTAAAGTTGACCTTACCCGCATGGGAATGTTTTTTTGCATGACGATTTCTACAGCCCGCGGATGAACAACTTTGGCGCCTTCGTAGGCCAGTTGGCATATCTCGTCATATGTCATACTTTCCAGAGGAAACGCCTCTTCCACAATCCGGGGATCTGCGGTCATAATTCCTTCAACATCAGTATATATGTCTATGCAGGCTGCGTTTAACGCAACACCAAGGGCAGCCGCCGCAGTATCGCTTCCACCCCTTCCCAGGGTAGTAATTTGGCCTTCCTCCGTAACACCCTGGAATCCCGCAACAATTACTATTTTGCCTTCCTTTGCATATTTCAGGATTAGTTCCGGTTTAACCTTGCTGATTCTGGCTTCGCTGTAATTTTCATCGGTAATTATACCCGCTTGCGCGCCGGTTAAAAACACCGCGGGATATCCCGCCTTTTGGAGCGTGGCTGTCATGATTACCCCGGAAATTATCTCACCGCAGGACATCAGCAAATCCATTTCCCGGGCGGTAGTATCATGAAAAATCTGCCTGGCAAGGTTAATTAATGTATCGGTAGCATACGGGTCACCTGTTCTTCCCATGGCTGAAACAACAATTACCGGGGTATACCCTTCCCCCATGGCTGACAGGATTCTATTAACCACCTCTTTACGCATTTCAGATGTAGCAACAGAGGTGCCGCCAAATTTTTGTACTAAGAACCTCATTTTCTTATCTCCTTTTCAGACAGCCATATTTGACAACTAGTTCTGCTATTTGTATGGCGTTGGTAGCGGCGCCTTTCCTAAGCTGATCGGAAGAAACCCACAAATTAAGTCCGTTTGGTATAGAATTGTCTTCTCTTATGCGCCCGACAAAAACCTCATCACGGTTAGAACTGTACAAGGGCATAGGGTATTCTTTTTTGGAAGGATCGTCTAAAACTATAACTCCGGGAAATTTGGCTAGAATTTCCCGTGCACGTTCGGCAGTCAGTTTTTTTACTGTTTCAACATTAACCGACTCGGAATGGCTTCTGTAAACAGGTACGCGTATTGTTGTCGCCGTAATTGCAATATTTGAATCATGCAAGATTTTTTGCGTTTCTTTAACCATTTTCCATTCTTCCTTAGTGTAGCCCAAATCCTGAAAAACATCAATGTGAGGAATCAGGTTAAAAGCAATCTGGTAAGGAAAAACAACAGGCGGGTACTCGGCGCCCTGGACAACAGCCTTTGTCTGCCGGATAAGTTCCTCCATTGCCTCCGCGCCGGCCCCGGATGCCGATTGATAGGTGGAAACTACCACACGCTTGATGCCTGCCTCATCGTAAATAGGCTTTAAAGGAAGAACCATAATGATGGTAGAACAGTTTGGGTTGGCAATAATACCTTTATGCCACTTTACATCTTCGGGATTGATTTCAGGGACAACCAGGGGGACTTCCGGATCCATGCGAAAGTTACTGCTGTTGTCAACAACCACGCAATTACGTTCTACGGCTGCCGGCCCGAATTGCAGACTGGCTGCGCCGCCTGCAAAAAGAGCCAGGTCCATCCCCGTAAATGAATCAGCAGTTGTTTCCTCTACCTGATAGCTGTTCCCGCAGAAAACCATCTCTTTCCCCGCCGATCTTGTAGTGGCGCATAACCTGATTTGATCAACAGGAAAATTCCGTTCCTCCAATATTTTTAAAATTTCTTGTCCCACTGCTCCAGGCGCTCCGATTACAACCACATTATATCCTTCCACGCTATTCCTCCTAAAACGTAATTAATAATGGTTGAATTTGTTTTCCCTGTAATGCCATATAAACTGTATCTGCAATCAGGTTCATCTTTGCAATCAGTGAATTCGGCTTGTTTTCCGGATTATCCTGACCAAAGGGAACCATAAAAATGTTTTTGGTATTCATCAGCGCCCCGAGGTTCCTGGCGTTCATACCCAGGCCGTCATTCGTTGAAATGGCCAGTACGACAGGCTTGCTGTTCCTCAAGGTTGCCTTTACAGCCATTAAAACCGGACCGTCAACAATGCCGTTGGCCAACTTCGCTAATGTATTTCCAGTGCAGGGCGCTACAACCATTATATCCAATAAAGATCCGGGCCCGATGGGTTCTGCGTCAGAAATACTGCTTATTACATCGTTTCCCGTAACTTCCCGTAAAGATTCCTTCCATTTAGCCGGTGATCCATATCTCGTATTTGTCTCATTAACTGCCTGACTGATCACCGGAAAAATATTTGCCCCTTCGTCTGTTAAAGTTTGTATATAAGATACCGCCTCCGCTAAAGTACAATGAGAACCAGTCAGAGAAAACCCAACCCGCACACCCTGTAAGCGCATTTTATGCACCCCCCGGCAAGAGTTTAGGTCAGGTTCGAAAGGGCCAGTTTACTGGCTATCAGCCTGGGGAGAACTTCAGCAAGTATTTTACCGGCAGTCTTAGGAGCTACTTTCCCGGGCAGTCCCGGCGCCAGCGCAGCGTTTATCCCAAGCCGGCGGGCTGCTTCAAAATCTGTTCCACCGGGAAACGAAGCGAGATCAACGATGAGTACTCCCTCATGTACTTTTTTCAGTAATTGCTCATCCAGCACCAGATAGGGAACAGTGTTGAAAATCAATTCCGCCTGCCCGATTAACCCGGGTAGTTCGTTGAAATTGCAGGCAGTACAATTCATTTCCACAGCCCTTGCTCTCTGGGCGGGATTGCGGGCAACTACCGTCGTCATGGACCCTAAGACAGTAAGCATACGGGCCAGTGTGATTCCTGTGCGTCCAAAACCCAGAACAAAACTTCTGGTGCCGTGAATTGTGGTAGGAAGTTTTTCCATGGCTATTTGAATAGCTCCCTCGGCGGAAGGGATGGAATTTAAGATTGCCACTTCGTCGAGGTTAAGCAGTTCAATTAATTGCAAACCATGTCTGGCAACCATATCTTTTAATATTGGCCTGGCTGTTCCTACAAAAAGTAATACCCCTGGGGGCAAACCGGCAAGAATTTCTTCCGAAAGTATTAATGTCTTAGTTGAACAGGGAGAATAGATCTCCCGGGAGTCGTTGATTCCGGGAACCGGCAGTACAATTACCTGTACACCGTTTAAGGCTTCATCCAGATCCTCGCAAAGGTTGATATTTTCGCCCTGCGCCAAAAGCCCTGCTACACTTACGGCGCAACCAGACTCGGCAAGTTTCTTTGCAAGAAAAGCCTCTCTTTGATCACCGCCTAAAACAGCTACCTTTAACCCCTTCAGGCTTGAAGTCATAAAAGGCCACCTCTTACCTGCCTTTAATAATGTTGCATCATTTAACTTCATAATATGTTTTGCCAAAAGGGGAGGTGCTTACTCAAAAATAAGATTTTCTAGGCCGCAGACAACTTCTTCAAGGAACATTACCTTGCGGATCGCAAGCAGCACGCCGGGCATAAAGGACTCCCTGGAAATAGTGTCATGCCTGATCGTAAGGGTCTGCCCCAAACCTCCGAAGATAACCTCCTGGTGTGCTACCAGCCCGGGCAGGCGTACGCTGTGAAGACGGATTCCGCCTTCGTAACGGCCGCCGCGCGCTCCGGATATCTTTTCAACTTCTATGGGCAACCCTTGTTCAAAGTCACCCCTGTTTTTAACAATTTCAGCGGCCGTCAATATAGCAGTCCCGGAAGGAGCGTCCAGTTTCTGGTCGTGATGGAGCTCGATAATTTCTACATGCGGAAAGTATTTGGCGGCCCGGGAGGCAAAATTGATCATCAGAATTGCTCCAATGGCAAAGTTAGGCGCTATAATACACCCAATCTTTTTGCTTGACGAGATTCGGGTTATCTCAGATAGTTCGCTGCCTGGCAAACCTGTAGTGCCGACAACGGGCCTTACGCCGCAACGTAAAGCTGTTTTTATGTTGCCTGCCACACTGTCCGGGATAGTGAAATCGACCATAACATCCGGCCTTGTATTTTGCAACGCCTGCTCGAGATCGTTCTGCAACTGGATCCCAACTTCCCCTATGCCCATAAGCAAGCCGGCATCGCGCCCCTTATCCTGGATGTCAACCGCTCCGACTAACTGCATGTCCTCCGAATTCCAGACGCTTTTTAAAACTTCCCGGCCCATACGGCCTGCCGCTCCAGAAACTATAACCCTGATCAAGTACCGGATCTCCTTCTTTCCTGAAAAAACTTTTTTCAAAAAAAGCCCTTAAATGGAAAACAAAAAAACTTCTCATAACTTATTGCTCTATTTTCATATAAGTGTACCCCTATGTCAAGAAAAAATGGATTCCAATACTGTATACATAAAATTTTTATTTTGGATAAATTCTTGGTATAATTAAGCGTTTAATAATATTCACCTGCCTGTATATTTTATAGTCAGGGGGGAAAAAGATTGCTGGTTGATCTCAATCCGGTTGTTTTTCATCTGGGCCCGCTGGCTTTGCGGTGGTATGGCATACTGATGGCTCTATCATTTGTAACCGGCGGCTGGTATTTATACAGCAAAGCTCTGAAAATGGGCTTTGACGAAGATTTTATCCTTAATCTGATTATTATCGTCACAATTGCCGGTATTGTAGGGGCGCGTTTAGTGTTTGTACTTGCCAACTACCCGGAGTGGTTTACGGAAAACCCCATCCAGATTATAAAAATATACGAGGGCGGTGTTGCGTGGCATGGAGGATTGTTGGGAGGAATGGCGGCTGGATGGCTTTATATAAGGCGCAAAGGCGTTAAATTCGGCCTGCTTGCGGATCTGGCTGTTCCGGGCCTGGCTATAGGATATTTTACCATCCGGATAGCAAATATTTTTAACCAGGAAATACTGGGAAGGATGACTGAATTCTGGTTTGGAAATTGGCCGTCTCAGCCCATAGGTTCGGCTATAGGCTTAGCCCTTTTACTGCGTTACATTTACGTCCAGCGTAAAAACCCGCCAGCGGGTTATCAATTCTGGTCTTTTATTTTTTACCACCAACTGCTCAGGGGACTTGTAGAAGAGACGGTTCGTGATAATCCCCTTATCCTCGGCGGAATCATTGTCCCTGGGTGGGGACTGGGATTTTTTACGCTGGTTCAGCTTCTGACACCATTGATTATGCTTATTGCCTATTTGATGATGCGTCAAACAAAACTGTCAAAATAAGCTCCCCGTATCCCCTAAAACTATTTATTTCGCTTGAAAATACTAATTAAAAAAGGCTGGATAACTGCCAGAGTGATGGAAAGGGCCGCCAGGGGCTCTATTTCCATATGGCCGAATTGAACGCGATCCGGTATCTGAAACTTCATAAAATCAAGCAGCATGACCAGGGAAAGATAAATACCGCCAGCAAATCCGACTAAATTTAAAACGGCCTGGGAAAAGGGTGATGATTTTCCTTCCGCCAGTGTTTCCCACGATCTCTCACGAAAAATACTGAGTTTTACCCTCTCTCTGATTGAAAGCCAGACGATAGCCAGAACAACGATTATAATACATACTGTGCTAAAGAACATCGTCCCCACCCCCAATACAATATATGGCAGGTAGGGTAAGCTTTAGGACAAAAATATTTGTCTAATTAATTTTCTTGTCAGGTTAATATCTCGCAGGCTTTTTCCTGCAGAATCTTGCAATCTTCCCAGGGGCCCACCGCAGCTATGGTAAGTAAATCCGGCAGCAGGATTGCCCGGGCAATATCCTTTACTTCATTCCTGGTCACTTTACTGATCCTCTCCACAACTTCTTCGGGTGTAACAAATCTGTCTAGGTAAAGTTTGGACTTGGCCAGTCTGCTCATGTGGGTTGTTACATTTTCCAGACTTAAATACAAATTTCCCTTCACTTGATCTTTAGACCTCTGCAATTCCGCCTCGGTAACGCCATTTTCACAAATAGCTTTGATCTCTTGAAATATTAGTTCCGAAACTGATACTACGTTGTTTTTGCTAAGGCCGGCATAAACGCAAAAAAGGCCGGTATCATGGTATGAAGCGTGATACGAATAGATAGAGTAAACCAAACCGCGGTTTTCCCTGATCTCCTGAAACAGGCGCGAGCTTATGCCACCGCCGAGAACAGTATTCAGCAGTTGCATTGCGTAAACATTTTCATTATTTAGAGGCAAACCCGGGACGCCAATACATAAGTGAACTTGTTCGGTATCCTTCTTCCGGCAGACCATTTTGCTGTGCGGGACCGGTATATTCTCTCCCCTGATCACTTTTGCGCCGCTCACACTCCCCAGAGCGGCCCTGACTTTTTCTACAACTTCCTGGTGTCTTATATTGCCGGCAATTGCTACAATCAAGTTCGCAGGTGAGTAGTGGGCCTGATAAAAGGACAATATCCGTTCCCGGTCAAGGCTCT
>DMZI01000033.1:0-12260 GCA_003485325.1 Desulfotomaculum sp. | reverse complement strand
CAATGTCTTCGGGAGCAAAACGCGAACCCAATACCATATCAACCAGCACATCAAGAGAAAGATCAAAATATTCATCCATGACCCTGGCATAGTAGCAGGTATATTCTTTGGTAGTAAAGGCGTTAAGCTGTCCGCCCACGGCGTCAAGGGCCTCCGCAATATCCCTGGCTTTCCTCTTCTGCGTTCCTTTAAAAACGAGGTGCTCTATAAAATGGGAAATTCCCGCCATATCTGGGGACTCATCCCTTGACCCCACATCCGCCCAGATCCCGATTACAACAGAGCGGACGTTGGGCATTTCCTCGGTTAATACATAAACCCCGTTATCCAAAATCGCCTGCCGGTACAATAATTTACCTCCTTAAGAACTTAAAACAATAAAACCCCACCCGCAAAATGTGGCAGGGAATTTATTATCTTCTACATTGTACTATTGTCTTTGAGCTTCCCTGGGCCGCCCTGTCCGTCTGGGAAAACTACCGGGGCTGCGCCTGGATTCAGCAGGTAAAGCATCCTTACGCGATAATTTCAGGCGTCCCTGGTTATCGTAACCAAGAACCTTGACTACAACTGTGTCTCCCTCTTTGACAACATCTTCCACTTTGTTAACCCTATGATCGGCCAGCTGGGAAATATGAACCAGCCCTTCCTTCCCCGGCATTCCCAGAACACCGGGAATTATTTCAACAAAACAGCCAAAATCGGTTACTCTGGTTACCCTCCCCGTATAAATACCGCCTGCGAGGACTTCCCTGGTCAGGTTTTCAATAATTTCCAAAGCTTTTTGACCACCAACCGGATCTACAGCAGCGATAAAAACCCGTCCGTCATCTTCTATATCAATTTCCGCCTTGGTTTCTTCAATAATCTTTTTAATTATTTTTCCACCTGGACCAATGACATCCCTGATTTTTTCCGGATCGATCACAATATGCAGGATCCTTGGCGCGTATGGAGATAATTCCTTCCTGGGAACCGGTAAAACCGCCGTCATTTTATCGAGGATGAAAATTCTGCCCTCACGGGCCTGTTTAAGCGCCTGTTCAAGAATTTCGCCTGTGACTCCGGTTATTTTGATATCCATCTGCAGCGAAGTGACCCCGTTTTCCGTTCCCGCAACTTTAAAATCCATATCTCCCAGGTGATCTTCAAGCCCTTGGATATCTGTAAGCACCACAACCCTGTCGTCTTCCTTGATTAGCCCCATGGCCACACCGGCTACCGGCGCTTCGATCGGAACTCCCGCATCCATCAGGCTCATACAACTGGCGCAAACGCTGCCCATCGATGAAGATCCGTTCGACTCCAAAACTTCAGAGACAATCCTGATCGCATAGGGGAAAATCTCTTCTGCGGGGAGAACCGGCTCCAAAGACCTTTCCGCCAGCGCCCCGTGACCTATTTCCCTGCGTCCGGGGGATCTCATGAACCTGACTTCTCCGGTGCTGTACGGGGGAAAGTTGTAATGGTGCATAAACCGCTTAGACTCTTCAATGCCAAGGCCGTCCAAAATCTGTTCATCGGAAATCGGACCCAGAGTTGTTACCGACAGCACCTGAGTCTGACCCCTTGTAAATAAAGCAGAGCCGTGTGCCCTGGGTAAAATCCCCGCTTCTATGGTAATTGGGCGGATCTCACCGGGAGTCCGTCCGTCTATCCGGATGCCCTGGTTAAGGATAAAGCTTCTGACTATCTTCTTCTCCACGTCTTCAATAATATTCTTTATTAAAGGTTCCTGTTCGCTGAATGCAGAAGCAAGGTTCTCCAGCAATTCTGCCTTAACCTCACTCAGATAACTTTCCCTGTCTTTTTTGCTTAGTTTTTCGTTAATGCAGCGGTTTACGGCTTCACCGATCTTCCCTGTAGCCATCTCAAAAACCGTAGCTTCCATTTCAGGGTTACTTTCAGGCAGCGGTAGTTCCACTTTGGAATAGGCAAGCCCGAGAGCAAGGGCTTCCTCACGGAAAGACTCTATAAAATCTACGATCTCCTTTATCTTTTCATGCCCAATATTTATACCTGTCAGCAATTCGGCTTCCGAAACCTCTTTAGCGCCGGCTTCAACCATCATAATCGCATCACGTGTTCCGGCAATAGTAAGGTGCATCCTGCTTTTTTGCTTTTCTTCCAGGGTCGGGTTAATGACGTAACGATCGTCGACAAGTCCTACGATCAACCCGCCTATAGGATTGGGAAAAGGTATGCCGCTTATATGCAAAGCGGCCGATGTACCGATCATAGCTGCAATTTCATGGGGGTTATCCTGATCTACCGAAAGTACAGTAGCAACGATCTGCACCTCATTGCGCAGGCCCTTGGGGAAAAGCGGTCTGATCGGCCGGTCGATTAAACGTGCTGAAAGGGTTGCTTTTTCGCTGGGCCTGCCTTCTCTTTTTATAAAGCCCCCGGGGATTTTGCCGACAGCGTATAGCCTTTCCTCATAATCGACCGTAAGCGGGAAGAAATCAATTCCCTCCCTGATTGTTTCAGCCATGGTGGCTGTTACCAGAACAACCGTATCGCCGCACCTTACAAGTACGGCGCCGCCGGCCTGCCTGGCAACTTTTCCAGTTTCCAGCCGTATCCTGCCGCCTCCTATATCCAACTCTTTTACCAAACATACCTGTTCAGCCATTAAAAAAGTAAAACCTCCCCTATTAAACAGACTTAAGAAAATATCTCTCTTATAGTTTTCTTCAAAAAAAGCGGGATTAACCCGCTTTTAATACTATCTTCGCAAACCTAACCTTTCAATTAATGTTCGGTAACGGTCAAAATCGGAGTCTTTCAGGTAATTTAAAAGCGCACGGCGCTGGCCGACCATTTTTAAAAGTCCCCTCCGGGAATGAAAATCCTTCTTATGGATTTTCAAATGATCGGTAAGATTGTTAATTCTCCTTGACAGTATCGCAATTTGAACTTCGGGAGAACCTGTGTCGTTTTCGTGCAACCTATAATCACCGATAATTGACTGCTTTTCTTCTGCCGTAAAGGCCATGAGTTCACCTCCTCAATTCGGCCTAATCGCTGCAAACTGGGTAAGTCGTCACTTTAGGACCTGCTACCCGGTAAGCAGTTCATTAAAAACCTTAAAACTATTTTTATTAATTTTTTCCAATCACCGTAATAACCAAACGGCCATCCGGAATATCTTTGGCTACTATATCAAAAACACGCCGTGAAACCGACATAAAACCTCTGAACCGGGTCGCTGTCGGGATACGTCCCGGAATGCCGCTCGCCGCGTTAATGAGATCAGCTACTGTTATCTTATCCTGACGCAGATCTTTTAACCGTTTTCGGGCATGCTCGGTTACTATAACCAGCATTTAAAAAACCTTCCTAAAACGCTTTCAGAATTGCAGAACGGTTTTCCTCTTCCTGGGCAATAAAAGCAAAAAGCGCATCCTGAAAAGCTATTATTGCCGGATTTTCCACGTTCGCCTGGCGATAGATCTGCTCCAATTCATTTTTTAATTCCTGAAACTCATCGCTTAAACAAATCAGAGAAATTGAATTAATCCACTTTTTTATTTCTTCTTCAGAAGAATTAAAGTTTGGATCCCCCATTTAATTTCCCCTTCCCGACCAGGGCGCCGGCCGCCCGAGTTCGCTATGTTCCAACGATGATTAGATGAGATGCTTCTTATCCTTTTGGTGGTGGTTTCATTGTAACATAGCAGAACATTAAAAGTAAACTTTTTCTATGGAAGGAGGCAACTATTCAGTGAACCCGGCAGGCACGGTTTTAAAAGGGGTTGTTTATCTTAGGACGTCGTTGTTCACAAGTGAGCGGTTCTGCGAAGTGACGCTGCAGCAGCCCGGCGAAGCTTCGGGCATAGGGCCGCGGTGCGAAACCAGCGGCTCGCTTAATGTTTCATTATTGCTGACCGGTTTGCGTTAATTAAGTGTATGTTTTATTTGCTACCTGTCGCCTTTGCAGCACCGCCTGGCCCTGTCCGTAAGCAAGCCGATTGGCGCTGCCGGCACGAAGCATTTAGCGAACGGTGAATACGGCGGCCTTCTCTTTGCCAACTGCTATACCGGCGCCCCGCAAGTCGTTCGTTGTTGACAACACCGTGCTCTATGGACGGTCTTACTGAATTTTTACGGATGGAGCTTTTTTAAGAAAAAATTCAGGTGTTTTCACGCGCTCTTTGGATATCCTGCCTGATTTGGACAATTAACTCGTCTGAAGAAGAAAATTTCTTTTCATCACGGAGCCGTCTTATAAAATAAACGCTGACAAATTTCCCATAAAGGTCTCCGTTAAAATCCAAAAGATGCACTTCTACTCCCGGCCTCGCGTTGTAATCATAAAAGGTCGGCCGGTTGCCTATATTGGCGACTCCCAAATAAGTATCCTGATCAACATTTACCTTCACAACATAAACACCGTTGGCCGGAAGCAGAAAATCCATACTGTATTCAAGGTTGATTGTAGATATACCAAGAGCAGTACCCCGCCTGTCGCCAACAACAACCACTCCTTCAAAAAAAGGCGGGTAACCCAGATATCTTGCCGCTTCCGTGACTTCACCTTCTTTTAAAAGATTTCTGATTAATGTGCTGCTGACCACTTGGTTGTCTACTATTACCGGCGGCAAAACATGTATCCTGTAATTATACCTGCTGCTATATTCTTCTAAAAGAGCCGCAGTTCCGCGTCCTTTATAACCAAAAGTATAATTATATCCTATAAATACATCCCGGACGTTTAAACCCTCGCAGAGCACCTTCTCGATAAAAAACTCGGGTTCCATCCGTGAAAATTCCAGCGTGAAAGGTATCCTGAAGAAAAGGTCCACACCCATCTTTGAAATCAATTTCTCTTTTGCTTCCTGTGTAAGAAGCAGCGGCGGAGCATTTTGGGGATTCAAAACCATTACCGGGTGGGGATGAAAAGTAAAGACAGCCGATTTTTCATCAAGCCGCCGGGCAGTATCCACCAGGGCGCCGAGTAATTTCTGATGACCAAGATGAACTCCGTCAAAATTGCCCAAACCTACGGCAATTCTTGCCTGTTTTCCCTCAAAGCCCTGCCACGATTGATAAATCTCCATAACCCTATCCTCCGATTAAAAGGTTCAACCAATAATCTATAAACATCTACTCTGAAAATAAGCTTTTCATAATTTGGTTTGTGTCGCCGCTTCAGCGGCATGGATGTCTATTCAGTGAACCGGATAGACACGGCAATGTCACAGCTCACTTAAGATGCTTAAGCACCGGCATCAGTAATTTTCTAATCATTTAAAACAACAACCGGTTTTAAGCAGTAGCCTTCCGCAGTATTTTCTTCCAGAACGTTTGCTATAGCTAACAGGTTTTCTCCGCTGCATAACCTTACAGGTTCGTTAAAAGAAGGTCTCCTCCGGGGCAAATCAACCAGTCCCGCGGCATACAGGCGGTTTCCCGCCCTTACTGCCGGCAGTGAACTCGTTTTAACCTGAATTTCCGCTAGGTGACTGAGCGCTTCTTTTGCGCTGATCAGGTTCTCCTTTAATAGATCCTGATCTTTGAGAACTTGTATTTCTTCCAATGTTAAAGCATTATCTAAACTGAACATACCGGCTCTCGTTCTCAATAAGAATCTGACATGAGCGCCGCAGTTGAGCTTTTCCCCTATATCCATGCACAGCGAACGGATGTAAGTTCCCGCCGAGCAAACCACGTCCAGTAAAGCAAGCGGCGTTTCGGTTTTCCAGTCAATCAGCCTTTTTAGTTGAAGACTGTATAATTTAACCTTCCTTGGCCGGCGCTCCACAACACGGCCGGCACGCGCAAGTTCGTAAAGCCTTTTACCTTGGTAATGTATTGCCGATGTCATCGGGGGAACCTGTTCGATCTCGCCTGCAAAGTTCTCCAATTCCCTTTCCAAACTTGCTGCCGATAAACCGGAACCGTCACACTTATTTACAATCTCGCCGGAGATGTCGCCGGTAGTTGTCGATATCCCAAAAGCAACCTCAACCCTGTATTCCTTATCGTTTTTGAGAAAACGGATCACCCGCGTCGCGTGACCCAGACATACAGGCAAGACACCGGCCGCTAAAGGATCAAGTGTTCCTGTATGGCCAACCTTGCGCACACCCGTTAAACGTCTGATCAAACTAACTACATCATGAGAGGTCATCCCGGGCGGTTTCAGTACATTGAGAATGCCGTTCATACTGTGCCTGCAAATCCCTTTTCGTTTCTTCAATTAGCTTCAACGCTTCAGAAACAATCTTTGTCTGAAGGCTTTCAAGATCCCCATTAACTACGCATCCAGCGGCGCGAACGTGGCCTCCGCCGCCAAAAAGAGATGCCAGCCTGTTAACATCAACAATTTCTTTCGAGCGAAAACCCACTTTATAAAGATGGGATGAAATTTCACGGAAAAAAATCGCCACTTCAACACCGCGTATTGAACGAATATAGCCGATCAGGCCATCTGTATTTTCATCTTTTGCGTTAAGGCAATCCAGCATATCCCGCTCTACGCTTACCCAGGCTACACGCCCGCAGGAACTTAATTCTAATGATTTCAATGCGTTTTCAAGAACGAGCAGGTTAATTAACGGTTTTTGTTCGTTGATCATCAGGTTGATCCAAACGGACGAGGCGCCCTGCTCCATCAGCGACGCTGCCCGCCGGTGCGTTTCAGGTGTGGTATTTTCATATTGAAAAGAGCCTGTATCAGTAACAATTCCTGTATATAAACACGTGGCGATCTCGGAGGTAACCTCGATCTCCAAACAGCCGATCAGATCCTGGATTATCTCCGCGGTCGCCGCATGAGAAGGACTAATATAGTTATAATGGGCAAATTCACGGGAGCCGACATGGTGGTCAATATTTACAACGGTCATTGGCCTCCCCAGCAGGGCCCGCAGAGGCCCCAAACGTTCCGGGACAGAGCAGTCTAAAACAACCATAAAATCGTACTGCCCTTTAAATGCCTCCTGGCCGATCACAAACTCGTCTACCCCAGGCAAAAAACTGAAAATTTCCGGGACTGGATCAGGAAGGGCAATGGTAACATCCTTGCCCATCCGGCTAAGCGCAAGTCCCAACGCCCTTACCGAACCGACACAGTCGCCGTCAGGCATTTCATGCCCGGCAACCACCAATTTGTTTGCATTATGAAGCAATCCTGCAATAACACGCAGGTCAGTCATTTACAGTGTATTCCTTTCCTTCGTTAATCTCCTTTAACAACTCCATTACGCGTATACTTTGCACAACCGAAGTGTCCAATTTAAACGATATATCCGGTGTATGCCTCATTCTGATTCTTTTTCCAAGCTCACTTCTTATATATCCGTGTGCTCTGGAAAGAGCTTCCATTGTCGCATTCTGCTCTTCCGCGGACCCATAGATGCTGACATGAATCTTAGCAGTGCGCAGATCGGAAGAAACCCCCACCCTGGTAATAGTCACAAAACCCAGCCGCGGGTCTTTAATCTCATGATGAAGCATCGCCGAAAATTCCTTTTTTATGGTTTCCGCAAGACGCTCAGGCCTGTAGGACATTTTTTTACCCCCAAATCTTGGAGCTGGACTAAAATACTATAGTTCTCTTTTTATTATTTCTGTGGCAACCACCTCTATAATATCTCCTTCTTTAATTTCATTAAATTTTTCCACGGCCAGCCCACATTCATAACCCTGCATAACTTCACGTACATCGTCCTTGAAACGCTTTAGCGAATCAAGCTTACCTTCAAAGACAACCTGGTCCTCGCGAATAATCTTCACTTTGGCATCCCGGGTTATCTTTCCCTCAGTCACATAACATCCTGCAATGGTGCCAATTCTGGAAGCCCTGAATGTTTTCCTCACCTCGGCGCGGCCGATAACCACTTCCTTGTATTCAGGCTCCAATAAGCCGCTCATTGCAGCCTTGACATCATTTATAGCATCATAAATAACCCGGTACATACGCACATCAACCTTTTCAAGCTCGGCAGCGCGCCGGGCGTTAACAGACGGGCGTACGTTAAATCCAACAATTATTGCATTGGAAGCAGAAGCGAGCAGTATATCGGCCTCGCTAATCATCCCTACACCGCTGTGGATCGTGTTAACCCTGACCTCCTGAGTAGACAACCCTTCCAATGACTGCCTCAGGGCTTCCGCGGAACCCTGAACATCAGCCTTGATAATTATATTGAGATCCTTGATCTGACCTTTTTCGATTTGTTTAAAAAGATCGTCCAGTGAGACTCTGGGTATCGAAGTTTTAATATTTTCTTCCCGCTTGCGTAATATACGTTTAGCCGCAATCTGACGGGCCATCTTTTCCTCAGCCACAGCATAAAGCGTATCTCCCGCTGACGGAACGTCGGAAAAACCCAGCACTTCGGCAGGCGTTGAAGGCCCTGCGTTCTTCAACCTTCGGCCCTGGTAATCCATCATCGCCCTTACCCTGCCGGATGCCGTGCCGGCAATGATATTATCACCTATATGGAGCGTGCCTTCCTGAATCAAAACAGTAGCTACAGGCCCGCGCCCCTTATCCAGTTTAGCTTCAATTATCGTACCCCGCGCCGATCGGTTTGAGTTGGTTCTTAAATCATTTACTTCAGCAACCAGAAGAATCATTTCAAGCAATTCGTCCAGGCCCTGGCCGGTTTTTGCGCTTACCGGAATACAGATGGTCTGACCGCCCCATTCTTCTGCAATCAAGCCGTACTCTGTCAGCTGCTGTTTGACTTTATCAACATTAGCGTCCGGTTTATCTATTTTATTTATGGCTACAATAATAGGGACTCCAGCTGCCTTGGCATGGTTTATAGCCTCTATGGTCTGAGGCATGACACCGTCTTCCGCAGCGATTACCAGAACAGCAATATCTGTTATCCGTGCGCCTCTTGCCCGCATTGCTGTAAAAGCCTCGTGGCCCGGCGTATCAATAAAAGTTATCTTTTTATTATTCCTTTCCACTTGATAGGCGCCGATATGCTGGGTAATTCCTCCTACCTCACTGGCTATAACATTAGTTTCCCTGATTGCATCCAGTAATGATGTTTTGCCGTGGTCAACATGCCCCATCACAGTTACAACGCAGGGTCTTGACTGAAGGTTGGCGGTATCCTCTTCATTCTCCTGTTCAAGCATTGCCTCCTGATCAAGTTCTATCTTTACCTGAACTTCGAAACCAAGTTCTCCTGCGACTATGATGGCTGTCTCGTTATCTATTTCCTGATTTATTGTTGCCATTACCCCCAAAGCCATCAGCTTTTTAATTACTTCGGCGGGGCTTTTTCTCATTTTTGAAGCCAGTTCCTGTATGGTAACGGTTTCGCCAATAACAACCGGTTTCTTTTCAACAGGATGAGGCGGTAATGATCTCCGGGGTTGGCTTTGTACACGCCTTCCCCCGGCGACAGGGCGCAGTTTTTGTTCAGCCGTACGTTGATCACGCCATTCCTTGCCCCTGCCAAAGGAACGTCCTTCTCCCGCCGGACGGGCTTTTTCGCCTTTTTGCTTATCCGGCCTTGCTACTACTCTCTCCTGTGCTTTTACCTCATCCGGCACCTTGGGAACTTTTAGTTGCTCCGGTTTTAGTTTGGGAACGGGCAGTCCCTTTGTATCCCGGACGGGACGGCCGGCGCCTGCGGCGGGGCTCCTCTGGTTTCTTGCCCCTCTTTGGTTTTCTCCTCTTGCCGGAGGAGACTGCGGCTTTTCCGGACGCGGGGAATATCCCTGAGAGGGTTTTTCAACAGCTCGCTTACGTAATGGCTCCTGAACCGGCCTGGAAACGGCTCCGGCTGCCGGAGCTTGGGCCTCCTTTGTCGGCGGCGCCGGTTGTACTGCCGGCTGAGTTGATTGTACTGCCGGCGGCGTTGGCTGAACTGCGGGCTGAGCTGCTTTTGCGCGCAAAATATCGCCCTTTAGAAACGGGCGCTCTTGAAAACGCCGGTCCGGAGGCCTTGAAGGTACCCGGTCTACCAATCCGGGACCGGAAGTATACTTGGGATCCCGCCATTTCCTGTCCGCTCCCGGATCAGTTTTTGCAGTATCCGGGATTGATGGCTTTGGCTCAATTTGAGCCTTTACCGCTCTTTCTTTTTCGAACTGCTTCCGCAGGCGCTCTTCATCTTTCTCATCAACTGTGCTTGCGTGTGATTTCACGGTTATTCCGAGAAGCGATAATCTTCTAATCATTTCTTTGCTTTCTATCTTAAATTCTTTGGCTAACTCGTGTACCCGTTTTTTTGCCATGAATCCACCTCCCCAGTCTATAAGGCAATTAACTTTGCAAAATCCCGGCCTTCAAAGCTTCTAAAATCTCTTTGGGAACAGGCTGTCCGAATGTTCTTTCCAGGCGTTTTACTTTAATTGCTTTTTGGATGCATTCGGTCCCGGGGCAGACATAAGCGCCCCGCCCCGCTTTTTTGCCTGTAAGATCTATTTCAATTATTCCCTCGGGAGTACGAACAAGACGAATTAGTTCTTTTTTTGGCCGTTTTTCCTGACAGCCAAGGCATACCCTAAAAGGTATTTTTTTAACTCTTGTCATCAACAGGCCGACTCCTTATTCCGCGTAATCCTGAGTATAACCGGCGTACTCGCGCTGGTAGATTTCCTCCATTTGAGATTCACTTTTAATATCGATCTTCCAGCCAGTGAGTTTTGCAGCCAACCGGGCATTTTGCCCTTCTTTACCAATAGCCAATGAGAGCTGAAAGTCAGGAACGATAACCCGCGCTACTTTTTCCTCCTCCCAGATCTCTACCGCAACAACCTTCGCAGGGCTCAATGAGGCGGCGACATATTTGGAAGAATCCGGGTCCCATTTGATTACATCAATTTTTTCTCCGTTCAACTCATTCACAATCGCCTGAACCCGCATTCCTTTGGGACCCACACATGCGCCAACCGGATCAATATTTTCATCTCTTGAAAATACAGCAATTTTTGAACGGTAACCCGCCTCCCGGGCAACCGATTTCAATTCTACAATTCCTTCAAAAAGTTCCGGAACCTCCAGTTCAAAAAGCCTTTTCAACAGGCCCGGGTGTGTTCTGGAGACAAAGACCTGAGGTCCCTTGGTGGTTTTCTTAACTTCCAAAATATATGCTTTAATCCGGTCACCCTGCCGGTGTGCTTCACCGGGGACCCTTTCATTTGCCGCAAGTATTGCTTCTGCTTTTCCAAGCTCAATATAAACGTTTTTTTGTTCCACTCTCTGGACGACCCCGGTAATGATATCGCCTTCACGGTTAATGTATTCCTTGTAGACAAGGTTTCGCTCAGCTTCGCGTATCCTTTGCATAACTACCTGTTTGGCTGTCTGTGCTGCAATCCGGCCAAAATTCCGGGGTGTTACCTCATTCTCAATTACTTCTCCCAACTGGTAACGGGGATCCAATGATTGAGCTTCTTCAATTGATATTTCCAACTTGGGATCAAGAACTTCCTTTACTACAACATGTTGGGCAAAAACCTGGTAATCGCCTGTTTCCCTGTTTATCTGCACGCGTGCGTTTTGTGCGGAGCCAAAGTTTCTTTTATAAGCAGAAAGCAGGGCCGCTTCGATTGTTTCCAGTAGAATATCAACCGGCACTCCTTTTTCTTTCTCCAAAGCGTAAAGCGCTTCCAGAAACTCACTGTTCACCCTTAGGTACCCCCTTACCTCCAAAAACTTCCGCGACTAAATGAGCGGAAGCTACATTTTGCAAGTTAATCAAGATGTTCTTATTCTTTTTCTGATCTTTTAAAATAAGAGTTGATTCAACAAGATCAATCAGATGCCCGGTATGTTCTTTTTTCCCTTCCTGGAGTTCGAAAGTTGTGATTTTTACCAAACTTCCCCGAAAACGCTTAAAATCTTCAGTTGATTTTAAAGGCCGCTCAATACCGGGTGAAGAGACCTCTAAAATATAAGCATGCTGTATTGGATCGTAACTGTCCAAAACACTGTCCAGTTTCTGTGATAACAACTGACAATCATCCAGTGTTACTCCGCCTTCTTTGTCTATAAACACTCTAAGGTACCAACTACCCCCTTCTTTCTTGTATTCCACATCTACCAGATCCAAACCGAGCTGGCCTGCCAAAGGTAATGCCAGATCGTTTACAAACGCGGTGACCTTTTTTTGAACCATTGGGGGAAAACCCTCCCATAAAAATAATGGCCATTAAACCAAATCCAGCTATAAGACGAAAGAGTGGGCAATTCCCCACTCTTTAGCAACTTCTTTCCAATCTGTCATTAAGTATAGCACAAAAAAACTATCCAAGCAAGAATTAAATCTTATTTTAAACGA
>DMZI01000048.1 GCA_003485325.1 Desulfotomaculum sp. | reverse complement strand
ACTTAACTTCCTCCTTAAGCTCTTCGCTTATTGCCCCGGCCATTTCGGTTCCGTTAATAATTTTTGCAGTCATTTTTAACTCTTCTTTCTTCATAAGTATCCGATAGGCACGGCAATATCAACGCTCACTCCGTTGCTTAAGCACCAACAGCAGCACGGCTTGCTTCGGACCAGACTAGCGTCGCTGCAAAGGCGGCATGGCAAATTTTAAAAATATAGCTTCCATTATACTTCTGATCTCATTTAGCCTCTTCAAGAAACTACCAGTGTGCCGCTGGTTTCGCGCCGCTATCCGGTTACCCTCGCTTCGCCGACTGCTGTTACCGGCGCTTCGCAAGTCGTTCGCTGTTAACAACGCCGTACCCTTTGATGGTTTTACTGAATACTTATTTTCATCCTTCTAATGGTGCCGCTTCAGCGCGGATGAATACCTGATCAAGAACGTTGTTTCTTTTTCAATGCGTTAATCAATACAGGTATTACCTCACGGTAGTCTCCAACAATCCCATAATCCGAATGGCTGAATATAGGAGCCCGGGAATCGCTGTTTACGACAACGATTACTTTGGCGTCCTGCACGCCTACCATATGCAAGACATCTCCTGAAATACCGACTGCGATATAGAGATCGGGACGGATAGTTGAGCCGCTGTGCCCGATCATCTGGCTTTCCTCAATCCAGCCGTTATCCAGCGCCGGCCGGCTTCCACCCAGCGCTCCCTGTAGAATGCCGGTCAATTCCCGCAGCAGTTCCCACCCTTCCCGGGAATCAACACCCGCCCCGCCGGCGACAACAACGCGTGCAGAAGGTAAAAGCGAAGGCTGAAGACTTTCTTCAACAAATTCGATCAGGTCAAACTTCGCCGGCGGCAATTGGGGCAATATGTCTACTACCCTGCCGTCATGTTCCGGGAACCAGGCTTGTTGAAAAACCCCGGGGCGCACAGTGGCAATTTGCGGCCGCTGCACGGGGGTAACTATAACGGCCATCATGCGCCCGCCAAACGCAGGAACCGTCTGAAGCAGGGCACCGCTCTCAGTAAGTTCAAGATCTATACAGTCAGCTGTACACCCTGTTCCAGCCAGGGCCGCCACTGCAGGAGCAAGGTCCCGGCCTGCCGGGGTCGCTCCGAAAAACATCGCTCCGGGTTTTCCTTTCCTTATTAGATCTAAGATAACAGGCGCATAAAAGTCGCTTCGGTATTGCCTTAAAAGAGGGTCTTCCAGAAGGAACACGGTATCTGCGCCGGCATTGATCAATACCGGTGAGATATTCCTCACATTGTCCCCAATTAAAACCGCACAAACACGCAGGCCGGATTTACCGGCAAGCATACGGGCTTTAGCGATCAGTTCCAGACTGACTTGTTTGGGCTCGCCTTTATACTGTTCAACAAAAACCCAAAGATTCTCTTTCTCCTCCATATCCCCGATCATTTTAAAACACCTGCCACTCCTGGTTGTCTGAGCAGTTCCTCAACCCTGTCTTCTATGGAGCCCTCAAGTATCCTGGCCAGCCGCCTGGCAGGAGGAAAAAACAATTCCCGCACTTTTGTGGGTGATCCTTCCAGGCCGCTTTCCGACTTCGGAATGTTCAGATCTGCCGATGACAAAATGATAATCTCTTTATTGCATGAAGCCACGATATCAAATAAAGTGGGGATGCGCGGCTTATTCAGCTGCCGGGTGACCGATATTAGGGCAGGTTTTCTGAGCTTGGTTATAAAGTAACCATGGCTGGCAACTGTCCTGACCTGAAAACAATTTTGTTCCCCGACACTAATTGAAAAGGCGTCCGTAAGGTGCGCAACTCCAAGATGCGCCGCCAGCTGAGGGCCAACCTGGGCAGTCCCGCTGTCTATGCTTGCAGAGCCGCAAAGAACCAGATCAAAGCCGGGCATTTCTTTCCTAATCCCCGCAGCCAGCACCTTTGAAGTGGCCAGCGTATCTGCTCCGGCAAAATTCCGGTCGCTCAATAAAAAAGCCCTGTCTGCTCCCATGGCCAGGGCCTCCCTCAGTCGCTCAAGACAGGAAGGGGGCCCCATCGAAAAAACAGTTACCGTACCGCCCAGGGCCTGCCTTATTTTCAGGGCCTCTTCCAGGGCATTTCTGTCCACAGGGTTGATAATCAGTTCAATACCCTCGCGTTGAAGGCTTCCGTCATCGCGAAAAGCTATCTGGGACCACTGTTCCGGGGCTGGAACCATCTTCACACAGACCGCAACCTGCACCTAATTTCTCACCCTTCTTAAAATTTTAAAGCTTTTTATTTTTTCTATTCTATCTCTTCATAGCCAGGTTCCGTCCGGCAATTATCCTCATGACATCATTTGTTCCGTCGGCGGGGACCAGCAATTGGGCATCCCGGCAGTATCTTTCCAACGGGTAATCTTTCATGCAGCCGTATGCGCCGTAAATATCCATCGCCTTGCGCGTGCACTGAAGAGCCGCCTCTGCAGAAAAAAACTTTGCGCTGGAAACCTGGGTATCGGATTTTTTGTTTTGGTCAATCAGCCAGGCCGCATAATAAGCCAGCAAACGGCTGGATTCAAGGTCGGCGTATATTTCTGCAATCTTAAACTGGATTGGGGCAAGGTTGCTGA
Organism: Desulfotomaculum sp.; assembly: GCA_003485325.1. Lineage (GTDB taxonomy): Bacteria > Bacillota > Desulfotomaculia > Desulfotomaculales > Nap2-2B > 46-80. Next base: position 5,634 of record DMZI01000048.1, on the reverse strand, counting down.
TCGGTTTGCCGTAGAGGACCCTTTCCCGGGCAAATTTAACGGCAGCTTCCAGCGAGGCCTGCATTAAGCCAAGGGCGATACCCACCATACCCATTCTTCCATAATCGTTGATTCCCTTCAGGGCTACGGCCAGACCCCGGCCTTTGTCTCCAAAAAGGTTCTCTTTGGGAATACGGCAGTTTTCCATAATCAGTTCCCCTGTAATGCAGCCGTGAAAGCCAATCTTCCTTTCCACCCTGCCGCGGCGGAAGCCCTCAGTCCCGTTTTCAATAAGGAAGGCGCTGAAATCCCTTTTCGCCCCTCCTTCGTTTTTTGCTATGATCACCGCCAGTTCTGAAATATGGGAGTTGGTAATAAAGACCTTGCGCCCGTTAAGGCTGTAATATTCTCCTTCGTCAACAGCCCGGGTGGAAAGGCCTTCAAGATCCGACCCCCCGCTGGACTCTGTGATCGCCGGCGCGACCAATATTTTGCCTTGGGCCAATGAAGGAAAATATTTGGCTTTCTGTGCGGCGCTGCCAGAATCAATCACCATACCGGCGCCCATCTGCATTACCTGGAGGGCCATAGCCATTCCCGCAGAGATCCGTCCGACCTCTTCAATCATGATCATCCGGGCTAAATGCCCCATACCCGTACCACCGTATTCCGCAGGAATGGTCACGCCCATAAAGCCCTGATCCCCCATCTTCCTGACCAGATCAAGCGGGGTATCGTCGTTTATTTCCATCTCATTAACTAAAGGAGCAATTTCATCTTCAGCAAACTGTCTGACAGCCTTGCGCAAAAGATCCTGCTGTATAGTAGGTTGAAAATCCATAAAGAACCCTCTCCTTTAAAACGCTCTGTTCTTAAAAAAAAGGAAATTATTAATGTAATATTCGATTATTTTTTATTTTTTTCCTGCCCAAAGGGACCATTATGAGGAGAATTCTCTCACAACAAGACAGGCGTTCTGGCCGCCAAAACCAAACGAATTGGACATGGCGGTTATTACCCTGGCCTCTCTGGCCCGGTTTGGGACGTAGTCGAGATCGCATTCGGGATCCGGCTCTTCGTAATTTATCGTCGGAGGGACAATCCCTTCCTGGATTGCCTTGACGCAGGCAATAAGTTCGGTAATTCCGCCTGCGCCTACTAAATGTCCGGTGGCGCCCTTGCAGGAACTTACAGGGATCATGCCGGCACAGGCTCCAAAAACAGATTTGATGGACATCGTCTCAACACGGTCTCCAAGAGGAGTCGAGGTTCCGTGAGCATTAATATAATCTATTTCTTCGGGCGCAACTTGAGCCTTTTCCAATGCCATCCGCATGCAGCGGATTTCCCCGAATCCGTCTGGGGCAGGGGCGGTGGTGTGATAACCCTCGCCCAGGTTCGCATAGCCCAAGACCTCCGCCTGCACAGGAGCGCCCCTTTTCATGGCATGGTCCAGCGTTTCCATAACAACAGCCCCCGCTCCTTCACCCAAAACCAGCCCGTCACGTTTAAGGTCAAAAGGCCTGCAGGCTTTTTCAGGTTCATCGTTGCGCACTGACGCCGCTCTTGCCGCGTAAAGACCGCAGATTACCAAAGCGCAGAACAGGGATTCCGCGCCCACCGCAATAATAACATCCGCCTCGCCCTGCCTAAGAAGCATATCGGCCAGGCCCGCAGCATCCCCCCCGGAAGCGCAGGCAGTGCTTACGGTAAGAGCCGGGCCTTTAAATCCATAAATAATGGCAGCATGTGTGGCGGCGATATTACCTAACATTCTGGGGATGAAATGAGGGCTCATCCTTACAGTGCCCGTCCGGCTTATCTTATCCTGGGCTTCAGTTATGGCCGGTATACCGCCAAAAGCTGTGCCGAGAATTATTCCCACTCGAAAAGGGTCCTCTTCCTCAAGGTTAATTCCGCTATGCTCAAGGGCCATTTTGACAGACGCGAGGCTAAACTGCATAAAAAGCTCCGTTTCCCGGACCAGTTTCTTGGGCATAAAATCCTCGGCGACAAAGCCCTTAACTTCGGCACCGATCCTGCAGGGTAACCCGGTTGTGTCAAACCGGGTAATCATCCCAACCCCGCCTTTGCCGTTTTTAAGATTTTCCCAGTATTCTTCCAAACCAATACCAATCGGTGTAACCGCCCCCATACCGGTAATTACCACTCTCTGCTTCAAAGACAATTCACCCCTTTGGTTTAGTTTTATTATTCGGACTCTGATTGATCGTTATCCTTCAAAAGCTGTTTGGCATACTCAACAAGCTTATACTTTTTTATCTTGCCGGTTGCCGTAAACGGCAGCTCGCTGGCGGTTATAAAAAACATGTAGCGCGGTATTTTAAATTTTGCCATGTTCTCCCTGCAGAACCTGACAATTTCCCTTCTCGTGGCCTTTTCGCCAGGTTTTAATTCTATAAAGGCAGCGCCCACATCACCCGCCACGGGGTATGGAATACCGACAACGTAAACCTGATTGACCTTCGGGTGTGTGCTGAGCACCTCCTCGATTTCCTTGGGAATAACATTCTCGCCGTGGGTTTTGTATATTTCCTTGCTCCGTCCTGTGAACTGAAACAACCCGTCTTCATCCCAGATGACAAGGTCGCCTGTCCTCAGCCAGCCGTCTTTATCAATGGTTTCCTGGTTAACCTCGGGCCGCTTGTAATAACCCCTGATGACCACATTCCCCCGGCAGACAAGCTCGCCCTCCATACCGCGAGGAAGATCCTTCAAACTTACGGGGTCGACTACCTTGAGCTGGTGATTCCGCCAGCCAAATTCCGGCAGCCCGCTGCAATTGGGAGCCATCATACGGCCTATGCGTGTTGAAACTATCTTATCTGACTCACCCGGGTAACTTACGGTAACCATGCCTCCGCCTTCAGTTAACCCGTAAGCGGTGGTCAGGTTATCCAATTTCAGTACTTCCTTCGCCCTCTGCCATAGGGGCAGGGGCGCCGGGGTGGCGGCGCAAAAAACCGAGGTCAGGTGTTTAAGGTCAAAAGCGTCTATTTCCGGATAATTAACCAGCGGGAGCAGCATCGACGGGACGCAAACTACTTCATTTGCACGGTATTTTTCTATAAGCTCGAATGCCTGGCTAACCAGAAACTGCGGGTGGGTAATCGCCGCTCCGCCAACAAAACTGGCCGCCAAAATTACATAATTCCAGGCAAATATATGGTTAAAGGGAAGCGGAGAGTAAAACCGCGTTCCGTCTCCGGTAGCCCTGGTTATACAGGTTGCATAAACCCCGCGCAAACACATATCATGGCTGAGCATTGCCCCCTTGGGCATTGCCGTTGTCCCGGACGTGTACATGATATCAAAGATATCGTCGGGATAGCAGTTACTCTCCTGGACTTTCTTCAGTTCCTCCTCCGACACTGATGCCGCGAGGTCATACAAACTTTCAAAATTCATGAATCCAGGATAGCTTTCTCCTGTTGGGGAAAAGCAAATTAAATTCCTAATCTTCGGAAAACGGGAAAAGGCCGGAATCTTGTCCGGTTCACCCGGTTCAATAGCTTCGGGAAAAAGACTGTTCATAATTTTAATGTAATCCTGCCTGCCCAGGCGGTCGTTAAACAAAACCGCGATTGCGTCGGAGTCGTCAAGAGAAAAAGAAATCTCCCTTTCTGTCAGCAGCATATTTAAAGGCACTGCAACCGCGCCGATCCTGGCCAGGGCAAGCTTGAAAATAACAAACTCCGGATAATTCCCCACGAGCATGGCCACATGCTCTCTGGGTCTTATGCCAAGCGAGAGCAGTCCTTTGGCTACCAGTCGAGAACTTTTCTGTATTTCGGCGTAGGTGTATTCCCGATCCGGAATGCAGATAAAAACCCTGTCTGCAAACAATTCTGCTACATGGTCAAAATGCCCGGCTATCGTCCTGCGTGTCCATTCCGGGTACTCATCAGTCAAGTAACGGATTCGCTGATCGAGATCCGCCATTGTATAAACTGACTCCTTTCCTTTTTTAAATGGCGCCTTTACCTGCAGATCTATTCTTTCAGCGCTGCAAGGCTGAGCTTTTCCCAAAGCGTGGGATACCTTTTTTTAAGGTCGAAGGGTTTGATCTTGGCATCGACATAGGCATGAGCAGTCATACCCTCTGCGGCCAGAATCCCGTCCTCCTTCCTGAAAACGCGGTATTTAAACTCCATCCTGGCGCGGGTTAAACCGGATAGCCAGGTTTCCAAAATTATTCCCTGCTCGGGTCTAAGGGACTGCTTGTACCAGCAGAAAGCTTCCACGGTAACCAGTGAAATCCCCTGCTCGTGGAAACAGGCCAGGTAGGGCAGACCTATCTTTTTGAACAGTTCGATCCGGCCATAGGAAAACCAGTCGAAGTACTTTGCGTAGTAGGTAATTCCGGCCGCGTCACAATCCCCCCAGCCGACTTCCATTTCTTTCTGACAAAACACTTTTTTAGAATCCAAATTCATTATCCAATCCTCCGGCAGTACAAATCTTAAATAAACTTTTAAGGGCTTTTCCTTTTTTATGTTAGCATATTGGTAAAAAAAAGTAAAATAACAAGAAGCCCGAAATAATGACCGGGAGGATATTTTACCAAATAAATAGAATTATCTAAAAGACATTTATTAAAAAGGGATGAAAAAGGGGTTTTGTTGTTATAGTAATATTATTCAAGATTACCTAATTTTAATCAGAAGGAGATGTTAATACATGGCAAAAGTTCAATGGTTAGGCCATGCCTGTTTTAAAATCATATCCGACAGCGGCAAGATAATCATCATCGACCCCTGGCTGGAAGGAAACCCTGCGGCTGCATGCAGCGTGAACGACATAACCGCGGCAAACCTGGTGCTGGTCACCCACGATCACTTCGACCACATAGCCAACGCCGCCCAAATTGTCCAGAAGACCGGGGCCGTGCTGATTGCGGCTGTAGAGACGGCCGGCAAACTGAAGGCCGCCGGGGTGCCTGAGCAGCAGGTAATTTTTTATGGAATGGGTATGAATATCGGCGCCACTGCAGAGGCTGACGGCATTTCTGTAACTATGACCCAGGCTTTTCACTCGTCCGAGTCGGCCAGCCCTGTAGGGTACATAATCAAGCTGGAAAACGGCTGCACGATTTACCACGCGGGTGATACGGGCATCTTCGCCTCCATGGTCACCCTCGGTGATCTCTACCCGATGGACCTGGCCCTGCTGCCTATCGGCGGAGTCTTCACCATGGACCCGAAGCAGGCAACGATGGCTGTAAAGCTTCTAGGCGTCAAGAAGGTCATTCCCATGCACTTTAAAACTTTCCCCATCCTGGTTCAGGATGCCGGTATTTTTGCCGAAATGGTCAAAAAAGAGGCTCCGGAAGTTGAAGTGGTCGTGCTCTCGCCGGGACAGGAATACACCGTATAGACATCCATGCTTATGTCTGTGTTTAAGCATCGGAGTAAGCTGTGACGATGCCGAACTTACCGGATCATTATATGAAAAACTAATTTTCAGGATAGAGCGTCAGCAGCATGATGAAAATTCATCAATGAAGGAAGGTCAATGCCTTAAGTGCGATTTTGAGCCTTCATTCAAAGAATGAGAGAACCCGAGGATAAGCGAGGTAACTGTTTGAGGCGCATGGCGCCGAGTTTGACTTAAGCCCGAGGGTGAACGAGTTCG
>DMZI01000043.1 GCA_003485325.1 Desulfotomaculum sp. | reverse complement strand
ACTACCCTGTACCTCTATTATAAGGGATATTTCTTTTAATTGCTAAATATATTTTTTATTTTCAGGGCTATTTAGGATTGGACAAACGGATATTTTATTTTTGCAACGCTAGTGCCTCCAAATATAATTTTATTGCCGGATATTTCTACTCATGGGTAAGTTCCGGCTCAACGTTTCATAAATAAATATGTATTCATGTATTTTATATACCTTTCCTGCCGTTCCTGCCGATCACTTATTCGGTGATTTACACCTTAATTGCCGGCGTATACCCGGCTGCATGGAAAAACCCGGCTGATTGTCCACCGGGGTTACACACCTTATCATCTCCACCGCTCTTACAAAAAAAATTAATAGGAATAAAATTATCATGCCTAGAATAAATTGCAAAAGTGAATCAAAATAATAAGGGATTGCGCAAAATTTTCATATAAACAAATGTTAGTTAATTTGGAATGAATCAGTTATAAAGGAGAGGATAAGAAATGCAAGCAGCCAAAAACGACTACATACTTTCTTCATTTAACGAGGGCTATGATTTTTTTTTAGAAGAAATGGGAACAATGTGCTGGGCATATGAACAGGCAGAAATATTGCTTAACAAACTTATTGAACAAAACAAGGTTAACCTTAATGACGGGATAGCGGTTATCAAGGAAATAGTGGAAAAGGCCCAAAAAAGCCAGGAGAAGTTGCAAAACTTGTTTTATGATAGTATGCAAATTTACTTTTCCGGATATAAAACACAGATTGAGGAGCTTCAACAAAGAGTGGATGAGCTAACGAAAAAAATTGTTAAGGAACAATAAGTTCTAAGAGAGTGTTGCTACATATTTTGGGCCTGGGATCGCCCGCCAACCAATCAGCTATTTTTGTCCAGTGTTGTCTTAATGACGCTTTTCCCATTAATGTTCCAATATGTCCACCATCACAAAGAATCTTAATTATATCTTTTGAGCTTACATATTTCTCCATGGAAAAAGTTTGGGCAGGAGGGCTTATATTATCTTTTTTGCCGGCTAATAAAATTAAAGGACATTTTATATTGCCGAAATCAACAGGTTTTCCGGATATTATTATTTTCCCCGGTTTAATTAAATCATTATTTCTAAATATCCAATCAACTGCCTCCAGATAAAAACGTCCCGGCAATTTTTGAGTATACTCATACCAATTTTCAAATTTTCTATAACGATCAATTGCTTTTTTATCATCATCAATTACATTATTAAAGAGTTTTAAATATTTATTCCAATAATGCTCCAGGGGGTCGATACTTTTGAATCCTTGTAGCATAATCCAACCAGGCATCAGGCCCCCAAACAGATCCACCCAATATTCACAAAAACCTGGAATTCTAGCATAGTCCATCAAAAAACAATGTTCAGCGTCTACATCTATGGGCGCGGCAGCTACAATTAAAGATTTTATTTTATCAGGGTTTAGTGCAGTATAAACCGCTGCCTGCCATCCACCCTGACACTGACCAATAAGATGTATCTTTTCAAAACCGGTTAATTCACGAATTTTCTCTACTGCTTCATCAGTAAGTATAATATGATCCTCGATTCCTAAATTCCTATATTGAAAATCAGCAGAAAGCCACTCTGTAACAAAAACATTTAAGCCTCGACTCATAAGAACTCTTACAAGAGTTTGATCGGGTGCGTAATCACAAATGTTACTATGATGTCCTGCTTGTGGTGGAAGTATTAAAACGGGTATCCCTTCTTTATTAAATTGTCTAAGAAGCATAGTTTTATTTTTATAAACTATTTCACTCTCTGTTGACCAATAATACTGGGGAATTACTATAACAGCCTTGATATAATTCATATATGGCTTATACATACATTTCCATTCATTACAACTAATGTTAGATTGCATATTGTTAACCCCCCTTGAGATATAGTGTTATTCTAGGCACTATCTGAATGGTAATCACCTCACTTATATTTATAAATCTATTATTATCGTATTCGGTAGTGGTGCTATTTGTTACAAAGTTACATAGTTAGCATTTGTTGCATTCCCCGCCTAATTGAGAGATCATCCAGAAACAAAACATCCAGAGCCAAAACTAATGAAGTAGGAGAAGAACCATTTCCTATTGATGCCCCGTGCCTTGAGCCGGCCGAAGAACTCCGACCAAGTGGCCTTAAGATTCGCTGTCTCCAAGCATAAGCCCTAAAATCTCCCGGTAGCCCTCCCGGTTGATCCCGGTGGCGAGAAGTACGCTTGAAAGCCGCACCCGGCCGCCCTTGCGCACCCGGATGACGAGGGCATCTACTAAGAGAAATGGGTATTCCTGGCTGCTCAAATCTCTTGCGTTCGTAGGGCTTGGCCCTAAGTTGCTCGGCGGCCTGGGCATCGAGTATCTGGTTCACTATGTCCTCCACCAACCGGGCCAGGCCATCATCGCGGACAAATAACCCTTAGGGAGAAATAATTAAAATTACCAGCGTTGAAAAGACAAACGGAGGGGCAGCTGTAAAACAGCCCATTACTCTTGCAGTAAGGAAGATCGACAACCGCTGGCTTATCGACGATGTCAAAGTGAGCGGCAATCAAGCCGGAACATTGGAACCGATTACCTGAATACCCAATACGGGTTTAGCATAACTCTACCGGAAAGCTGGAAAGGTTATAGGGTGGTAAACAGCGAATGGACAGGCTTAGCTGTGGGCGGTTCGCAACCGGTGGAAACAGGCAAATTGATTTCCATCAGGCATCCGCAGTGGACTGAACAAAAACCACGTCAGGATATTCCCATCATGATCTTTACAACTAGCCAATGGAATTCATTGCAAAAGGGGGATTTCCATATTGGCGCGGCGCCAATGGGACCCAGTGAACTGGCCCGCAATACCAGTTATGTCTTTGCGCTTCCGGCCCGTTACAATTATGCCTTTCCAAGCGGTTATGAAGAAGTGGAAAAGATTCTGGCGGCCAAGCCGCTTAAACCCTTTGAGATGTAATAAGCTTAAAGGTAAGAATCCACCTGCTTTTCGATGGCCAATATCTCATCCTCAGTAAGCTCCCGCCCGAGAACATTTGTTAATGCCTTTATTGAAGCTCCTATTGCTATCCGCCTGACATCAAGTATTTCATCCTTAACCGGATTTTTCTTTACAGCGTCATATTTTGCGGAAGGCAAGCCGGGACTTATTTTTCTTGCTTCTTTATCCAACAACTGAACATCATCTTTTATGTATTCGTCATATCCGTAAGAAGCAATGTCCTGATTTGTAATCTCACTTTCTTTTATTTGTTTTTGTTTTCTTGCCTCTTCCTTCTTTAAATTGTATTTGGCATGAGCGGAAGCAATTGTTTCTTCAACTACGGATAGTTCGGCCATATGGTTTTTTAAAAAAATCTTCATTTCCGGAAAATTCGGCAGCAATGCCTTGAGCAAATCATGCTGGTTGTTGATCAGAGCCTGAAGGGCAGGCACTACTTTTATGGATACCCTGGCAAGCTCTTTATCGTATTCATAACCAGAGGTCGTTAAAACATAATCCTTTTTTATCTTCCTGGTCATAATGCACATCCTTCAGCTATAAGTTCTAATAATAAACTAAAGCCCGAACTCTGTTGATTTCACGATTTTAACTTTATAGTCCGCTTCGAATCTGGCAAACTCTTCACGTACATCAAAACCGGGAATGGGACTCATGCAGTCTTCCAGTATATAAAATTTTTTAAGCACGTCCTGGCGGTCCTGGTAATGTTCAAAAAACTGCTGGACGGACCTCAAAACGCAGTGCGTTTTTGCCTCTCCCGCAATAATAATCTGGTCATACTCCTCAAAAAGGCCCAGGAAGGAAAGATTTACAAAGTTATTCCGGTCAAATTCCGGTTTGATAATCCCATACATCTCGCTTAAAGGATCAGTTCCTTTAACCAGATGAATCGGGACAGATTTTCTTGCCGCCTCGTGGGCGTACAGGATATTGGCAAACTGCGCCTCCAAAGCAGCCCCTTTGGTACCCTGAATGCAATGGTAGGGCCAAACGACAAGATCCCGCCTCCCGTATTCCTTGAGGCCGATCAGATATTCCCTGGATTCATCCAGGTTAAAGGCAGCTTTCCACCTGCCTTTTTTCAAGTCTTCAAGTGTAATTACCGTATAGGGCGGGGGATTTATCCCTTTCTCATCGACCCACCAGCAGGGGTGAAAAATCTGGTGAGGAACGTGTGTATCCAAAGATACGGCTATTTTTGTAATCCCGAACAAATTTTTATACATCCAGTGGGTCAGCCTTTTTACGTCCTCATAAGCTCCCGGAACCGGCAGTGCGCCATCATCCATAAAATCAACCTGCAGATCAATAACAACCAATAAAACTTTATGCCTGTCATCAGCGGCAGGGCTGATATCCGCGCTTGCGGCAAGCGGCAGAAAATCGTTCAGCTTCCTTGTGTTTTCCCTGCCAAAAGCATTGATATCCACTATTTCTTCAAATGCAATTTTCAATGCCAATTCCCCTTCTTAAAAAATATAACCTCTCCATTATAATGCAGGCTTTCAGCGATATTTCTATAATAATGGTTTGCCTGGAATAATTCAACGTTTTAGAAAACAACCGGGCTATTCTTTTGGAAAAAGACTGCGGCGCCAAAAACTAATCCGGTGATAATATTGAAGAGTATTATTTTTTACGGTATATTAATATCATGACTTTAAAAAAGACAATAAAAAGAAAAGGAGTCCGAAATGTCTGATCTGGAAAGATTAAGAGAACTGATTGAAGTAAAGAAATATAGCGTTGCAAGCTTTCAATTTTATCCGGGTTCTCCTTCCTGTATCATTATTTTGTTTTTTGACGGCCAGGGAATGGCTCCGGAAGGTGAGCCGGTAATCTTTGAAACAGACGACGATGATTGCGCTGCCTACGCCAATAAAATAGTTGAAGCTAATAAAGATAAATATCTTTAACCCTGTTTTTCTTCCATATGTTAAGCTTTTTAGCAATATATCCCAGGCGCTTTTAAAAAAGAGCTTTGATAGCCGAGTATAGAATTCAAGTAAATTTCTGAAGACGTGAAGGATTCATGGAATGGAGGTGTGTTAAAAAATTAGAAAAGCATTGTGGCTTATCTTAATTACGGCATTTATTTTTGTCTGTTTCGGCCTGACTGGCTGCTTAGGGAGCAAAAAAGAAGCCAACACCCCGGCGCAGGTCAGCACGGAAGAAGGCACCGGGCAGAAAAAAGCAGAATCACCCGCAGATCTTCTCGCCAAGGGCCAAAAGTTGGAGGGCATGTCCTACAACTATACGCTAACCTCCGGAAACCTGAAAATGAGCGGTCGGGTTTTTCTGCAGCAAAACAAGCTCAGGTCAGAATCTAAACAAAACGGCGTTGAAACTATAACCATTATGGATGGCAAAACTCTTTATTCTTACTACCCGGCACAAAATACGGCTGTAAAATTCTCAGCCGGTAACAGCGAAGAAGTGGAAACCCCCGTAGACTATACAAAAAATGTGGACGCATCAAAAATTAAAGATCTCGGAACCGGTGTCTGCAACGGAGTAACCTGCCGGATCATTTCCGTATCAAGCGCACAGATAAAAACAGAGACAAAAATGTGGATTCACAGTCAATATGGAATACCCGTCAGAGTAGAGTCATCGGATGAAAGCGGGAACAAGACGGTAATTGACTATACCAATATCAAGGTCGAAAAACAGCCGTCCGAATTATTTACGCTTCCCCAGGGTGTGAAGGTAACAGATATGAGCAACCTGGCGGGGAAACTGCCCAAAATGCCTGGAAATTAGACTTTTAATAAAGTACTGTAAATTACATTTTAGATCCTCAATCTCCCTGTCGGGGAGTTTTTTCTACGGGCTAGACTACTTCAAAACCCGACTGTTTTATTGCCTCGCGCATTTTATCCACTGTGGCAACTTCCGGGTCGAAAACAACGGTTGCTTTACCTTGATCAAGGTTTACCTCCGCAAATTTGACCCCGGCAATACCCGTAAGCGCATCCTGAACCGCAGCCCTGCAATGCATAGAGCTCATCCCCGATACCTTAAGCGATATTGTTTGTTGTCCTGCCATTTAAACTCCTCCTTATAATTAAATAACTCCTGCCTCGTTAAATCCTCAAACCGTACTGCTTTAAAAACTCTGTCATCTTTTTACTCCGCCCGTTTGCCTGACTGCCGTTGTTTCAGGCTTCTCCTGACTGCCGTAAAGAAGGCTGTATATCTTATGGTTCCTGATTACCTTGCGGACAAAATGCCTTGTTTCCGGGTAGGGCAGAAAAGTTATGTCTGTCTGACTGCCGGACAGCTTCTCGCTTTGCAGCCATTTTTTAACATTCCCGCTGCCGCCGTTATAGGCTGCCAGGACAAGAACCTTATTGCCGCCAAACTCTTCGTTTAAACTGGACAAATACCACGCGCCGATCAGGATATTGGTTTCGGGATCATAAAGCTTATCGGCGGAGTATCCTTTTAGACCAATTTGATCAGCAACCCATTTTCCCGTTTCCGGCATTATCTGCATTAATCCCATGGCGCCCTGATCAGAAAGGGCGCGTGCGTTAAAATTGCTTTCGGTCTTGATTACCGCAGCCAGCAGGCAGGAATCCAAATTATACTTCTTTGCATTCCGCACAATCAAATCGTGGTGGGAAAACGGGTAAAAAAAACGTCCGATATGGTCCAGATTGATAATTATCAATAATAATATCAGCGCAAAAAGGATCCGCCTTGACAAAAGCACACCACCCCGGATTTAAAAACCGCCTGTTAATTCCTACATCCTCTGGCAGTAAGGGCAGAAGTATGTGCTTCGCCCGCTTATCCGCAGTCTGACAATGTTCGTTGAGCATATCGCGCACGGCTGGTTTTCACGGTTATGAACTTTAAGCAGGTTTTGGTAATTGCCGGCCATGCCTTCCCCATCAACATAATCCCGTAAGGTTGTCCCGCGGTTCTTAATTCCCTCACTAAGCACATCACGGATAGCGTGAAAGAGCCTCGCTACTTGACGCTGCGTAAGAGCATTCGAACGCTGCTGGGGGTAAATCCTGGCCCGGAACAAAACTTCGTCGGCGTAAATATTGCCCAGCCCTGCAATAAAGCTCTGGTCCAGGAGGAGGGTTTTTAAGATGACCCGGCGGCTGTGCAGTTGTTTAAGAAGATAGCCGCGTGTAAATTCGAGATCAAACGGTTCCCTGCCTAAACTGCATAAACCTGGGAGTTTGTTCAGGTCGGCGGCGGGGACCAAGGAAACATTACCAAAGCGCCGGATGTCTGAATAACGCAACTGGCAGCCGTCATCCAGGTTAATGATTAAATGGGTATGCGGAGCGACCTCGCAAGAGGCGGGCAGATAAACCAGCCTCCCGGTCATCCGCAGGTGTATTACCATGACTAAACCTTGGGAAAGATGCAGCAAAAGGTATTTACCCCTTCGATCCAGCCCTTGAAATTTCCGCCCTGTTAAAAGTGTTTTAAATTCATCCAAACCGGGCATCCTGATCAGCTTGGGAAGAAATATTTCTGCGGAAACCACCGACAGGCCCTTAATCCTGGCCTCGAGGGTTCGCTTAATGGTTTCTACTTCTGGCAGTTCAGGCATAGCGCCCTCCTATAAATCCTATATTTCTCTTACTTCATACCAGTTGGAGCCGGCTTTCAGATCAACAAGCAGGGGAACATCCAAAACGAGGCTGTTTTCCATGTATTCCTTAACAAGTTCCCGGACTTCCTTCATCTCCTCAACCGGAACATCAAAGATAAGTTCGTCATGAACCTGGAGGATCATCTTGGTTTGGAGCCGCCGTTTTTTCAGTTCCCGGTGAATGCGGATCATCGCCAGTTTGATCAAATCCGCTGCGCTTCCCTGAATCGGCGTGTTCACGGCGGTTCGTTCACCGAAATTCCTCACCGTCCTGTTTGAGCTGAAAAGATCGGGCAGGTAGCGTCGCCGGTTCATAATCGTAGACGCGTACCCTTTACTGCGCGCCTCTTCAATAGTACGCTTTATATAGTCCTGAACGCCCGAATAGCGTTCGAAATAATTTTTAATGTACTGTTTGGCTTCCTGGCGCGAGATATTCGTGTTCCGGGCCAGGCCATAATCGCTGATTCCATAGATGATTCCAAAGTTGACGGCTTTAGCCCGGCTGCGCATCTGGTCGGTGACTTCCACTGCCGTGATGCTGAACACTTCAGCCGCCGTTTTGGTATGGATATCCTCCCCCTGCAAAAAGGCTTCCTTGAGATTTTTGTCGTTGCTCAGATGGGCTAGCAGGCGCAGCTCAATCTGGGAATAGTCGGCGGTAAGAATCAGGTTCCCTTTTTGACGGGGTATGAATACCTGCCTTATTTTTCTTCCCTCTTCCACACGGATGGGTATATTCTGCAAATTCGGGTCCGAACTGCTCAGTCGGCCTGTAGCGGTCACGGCCTGGTGAAAAGTGGTGTGCAGCCTGCCTGTCCCCGGATTAATCAGGGAGACCAGCCCGTCTACATAAGTGGACTTCAGTTTGGCCAACAGCCTGTGATCAAGTATCTTATTCACAATCGGGTGTGAATCGGCAAGTTCTTCCAAAACGCCCGCATCAGTGGAGTATCCCGTTTTTGTGCGTCTGATCACGGGCAGCTGCAATTTTTCAAACAAAATCTGGGAAAGCTGCTTGGTCGAATTTATATTAAACTCGCAACCAGCAAGAACGTAGATTTCTCGGGTAAGATCTTCTATTTTTCGGGCCATTTCGTTTGATAAGCCGGCCAGCTGTTCTTTATCCACCGCCACGCCGGCGGACTCCATATCCGCCAGGACGTGAACAAGGGGCATTTCTAACTTGTAGAAAAGCTCGTCGGCTTCCTGCAGGCGCAGTTTGTCTTTCAGAATACCCGCCAGCCGGTAGGTCGCCCGGGCGCCTGTGAGCATGGACCTATCCTCATCGCCGGGTATAATTTCTTTCAGGTGTTCCATGACAAGGTCCCTGAGCCGGTAGCCGGATAGTCCGGGGTTTAAAATATAGGCGGCGATCATCGTGTCAAAGGACAGGTTCTCAACCGGTATTCCATTAGTCTTTAGAATGCGGATCAGCTTTTTGCCGTCGTGGGCGATTAATTCTATGCTGCTGTCTGTGCAAATTGTCTTTAAAGCTTTCAGGCCCCGCCCGGTTAAAGAAAGTCCGGCAGCCTGAATTTCCGGCGCCCCTTCTTGATCTTCCCCGGCAGCAGGAAAAGCAAGCACAGCCCTTTCAGCCCCGCCGTCAAAACTGCCGCTTACAGCCAGGGCGGCACATCCGGCCTGCCGCACTTTTTCAACCAGCGCTTCCGGATCTTCCGGTTTTTCAACCGGATACAAATTGTCACTGGTTGTTTTGGCATACTCCGCTTCCTTGAACAGACTGTCCGTATCCCTTAACTGCTTTTTGTTTTTAGGTTTTTGATCGGTCTGTGTAAGCGAGCGGATCAAGCTTTTAAACTCGTATTTGCCGCAAAATTCGATCAGCTTGTTGTAATCGGCCCCCAGCCATATATAATCACTGATTTTCTCCTGTAAAGGCACATCTTTAAACAACACAGCCAGCTGTTTTGATAAGACAGCCTGTGAAGCAAACGGCTCGATTTTTCCCCTTTGTTTTTCGGGGAGTTCAGCCAGATTGCCGAGTATGTTTTCAAGGGTCCCGTATTTTTGCAAAAGCCCGGAAGCCGTTTTAAGCCCTATTCCCGGCACGCCGGGTATATTGTCCGATTGGTCGCCGGTTAAGCCTTTAAGATCGACGAAGAAGGCCGGAAGCACTCCATAACGCTCCCGAACCTTTTCCTCGGTATATTCTTCGAGTTCCGTAATCCCTTTTTTAGTAAGCAAAACCCTGGTCAGCGGCGAAACCAGCTGAAGCGCATCCTGGTCGCCTGTCAGGATGAGGTTATTCATGCCGTCCTTTTCCGAAAGGACCGCCAGCGTACCGATTAAATCATCAGCCTCGTAGTTGTCATATTCGGAAACCCTGATGCACATTGCCTGCAAAAATTCCTTGATCAACGGAAATTGCGGACGAAGCTCCTCGGCGGTAGGCTTTCGTTTAGCCTTATATTCCCCGTAATCGCTGTGCCTGAAGGTAATCTTTCCCTTATCAAAACATACCGCGACAAACTGCGGCTTACGGTCGGAAAGGATTCGAAGAAGCATGTTGGCAAATCCATAAACTGCGTTTGTAAAAATTCCCTGGCTGGTGGTAAGCAGCGGCAGGGCATGGAAAGCCCTGTGAGCCAGACTGTTCCCGTCGATAATTAAAAACAAACCGGAGTTCAAAATCCAACACCCCTAATGTTTTTCAAATCCCTCAAAGGCTGTGTTTTAAACAACTGAAAATTTATAAATAAGTATTTCACCGCAGGGCTTTAAAAATCCTTTTTATCATCCGTGTTAAAACAAATCACGTCCCGCTTAGAAGGAAAAAAGACTTTCAAGGCGAATTACGAACAATAACGGAGTGATTGATTTGCCTAAAAAGCTGATTACTTTAATCCTCGTGATTTTCCTAATGCTTTTCCCTGTGCTGCCGGCGCTGGCCGCTGACGACACCGGCCAGGGAGTATCGACTATTCAGGAAATCATGGAGTATATTAATAAAAATTATATTACCCCCATTAATATCGACGACTTGACCCGGGGCGCCATAAAAGGGATCATTGATTCTTTAAATGATCCGTACACAGAGTACCTGAGCCCGGAAATGCTCGAACAATTCTCCAGTTCTTTAGAAAATCAGTATACAGGAATAGGCGTCGAGCTTGAAATCAGGCCGCCCTATCCGGTTATCACAAACGTAATTGCGGATTCCCCGGCCCAAAAAGCCGGCCTGAAAAAGGACGATTTAGTTATCACTGTAAACGGGGTAGGTACTGTTAATCAGTCCCTCTGGGATGTAATAGACAAGATCCGCGGCCTGGAAGGAACAACAGTGAACCTTGGAATAAGGCGCTCCGGTGAAAACGATTTCAACGTGACCATAGAAAGAAATTCAATAAACGGTCCGACATGCCAATGGAAAGTTTTAGCAGGCAACACAGGCTATATCTCTGTCCTTACTTTCGGAAGCCGTACTGCAGAGGAATTTAGCGCAGCATTAAGACAATTGAAGGAGCAAAAGGTTAATGGCCTGGTTTTGGACCTGCGCAGCAATCCCGGCGGCTACCTGCAGGCGGCCGTCGAACTGGCGGATAATTTTCTGCCGGATAAAAGCCTTGTTGTAACAACTTTTTACCGTGACGGGCATAAGGATAAATATTATACCTCCGGAGAAAGCGAAAAATGGGAACTGCCGGTAGTGATCCTGGTTAATGAATATACCGCCAGCGCCTCCGAGGTTCTGGCAGGAGCCCTCAAGGATTATGAAAAAGCGGTTCTGGCAGGAGTTCGGACATATGGCAAGGGAGTAGTCCAGGACGTGATTCCCCTCCGAGACGGCGGCTACTTAAAAATCACTGCAGCCAAATACCATACTCCCGATGGATATTCAATAGATAAAAAAGGCCTTATGCCGGACAGGCTGGTTTCCACTCCGGAACTCCAGCTTGTTGCCGCACTGAAGATTTTAAACCCTTCCGGCAAGCAGGAAGTAACCCTTAATTTGAAAGAAAAAAGCATGTCGGTAAACAAGGAAAAAACTGGAGTATATCTGGCGCCCCTGACGGACGAAGGAAGGGACTACCTCCCCCTCCGCCTCATACTGGAAGCCTTTGGCTACTCCGTAGAATACCAGACCAGCAATGAAAGCCTGCTTGTTAAGGGCAGGAGTAATATTTTGGTATTGCCCTTGAAAAATGGAGGCAATACTCTTATTAACAACATTCAGGTTGATTTGGACGGAGCGATATTGACCAGAGAAGGACGAACATATCTTAATATAGAATTATTAAAGGCGTTCAATATTAAAATCTTCAAAACCGGTACCGAAATAGTACTTGAGGAAGATAAAATCCTTTAGACGCTTAACTGCATTTACGGCGCGTCAGGGGGTTTAAGAATGAAAAAGAAAGACAAGGAAACCTGCCCGTGCGGCTGCGGCAGGTTGGCAAAAGTAGTTTCGATAGAGCAATTCGGGTTCAGAAGAACGGGCCAGCAGCTCCGGCGCAAGCTTGGTACGTTTGCCGATCAGCCGTTTTTGGCCCGGGAAGTCACGCGGGCTCAAAAAATTTACCTGGATAAGATTAATAACGAAATGATTGACCGCTTTGACGAATTTATTCTGGAGCGCTGTTTTGAATGGCTGATCTTCGATTACATACTGATGACCGGTGAAACGATTATTGAAATGTTCCAAAGAAACCCGGATCTGACCAGACAGGAACAGCAGCTCTTGCGGGAGTGGGCCCAATCCAGGATTTCCCTTTACGAGGTAGAAAGCATTTCTTCCAAGAATTGTTTAACCCTGCACGACCTGATCGGCAGGAAGCGAATGACCGTTTATGATCTGAACGCCGCGCAGGAACTGGATCGGGGGATGGTTCTTCTTATGCGCGTGTTAAAAGTTGGAGACGAATATGAGTTTTCAACCAGTGGCCTGGCCCTGCCGGCTGCCTGCAAAGATTTGCTTCTGGAAAGAATAAAAAATGATTTGGAATTATATTGTTCAAAGAAAAACATCCCCGTCCTCGACGAGGGGATAAACACATACCTGAAGGATAACGCATGTTTGCTTAACTCCTGGGTGATCGAAATGAATCTGAACTATCCGGCTTCTTTTACAATTGATGAAGAAAGCGACAAAGGCATTCAGGAACCTGAAAAAGAATCATTTTCAAGCGAGATTGCCCGTGAAATAACAAATGTCTTATTCGATGAGTATTATGATCGCTGGATCAACTGCCCGATATCCGCGTTGAACGGCCTTACTCCAAAACAGGCCTGCCGCAGTTCCGAAGGAAGAAAGTTTCTTAAGGAAATGCTCCATGAACTTGAACAGGTAGAAATAGAACGTGAGTGTAACGGTGAACCGTCTTATGACTTCCGCAAGGTTTGGCAAAAACTTGGCCTGGCCAGGGAAAAACCCAACAAGTGCGGCGCCACGCTCTACCTGGTTAAAAATGAGTCCGACACGGTTAATTTGTATCATAATCCCGGTAACTACCAATGGCCGTACCCCAATTATGCTCAAGTTGCCCTTAAAGTCCTGGAGGATTTAACGACGCGGGGCTGCAGCCGGAACCAGCTTAATTCCGCCCTGCGCCTCTGGCACGATTTCTGTTGGACAGAACGCCCCGCTATCCGCAAATCTAATGTTTGGGTAGCCACAATAATCTATGCTATGGCCAGACTTGAACTTGACCGCAAGGTTAACCGGCAGAAACTGGCTGAAAGGTATGGAATCGCGCCTTCAACAATCTCAAGTAATTTTCGTAAACTATGCCTCACCCTTGAACTGCCGGATTTTGACAACCATTACTCCACTCATAAACCGGCTATTCCAGATTTAAATGTCGATTATTCCTTGCTGGCCAGAATCTGGAAAAATATCAAGATCTAAATTTCAACCCCATTTTAGCCTGTAACAATAATTAACTAAGGAGGTAAATATTTGTCTGATTTATCTTTTGCCAGCCTGATGGACACAATTGCCGGAAGTACTGTAGAATATATCTCGTCACTCGGGTATTGGGGACTCTTTATCGGAATGGCAATAGAAAGCGCTAATGTCCCTTTGCCCAGTGAAGTAATCCTTCCTTTCGGCGGTTATCTTGTATCAATAGGAAAGCTGCAATTTGTTCAGGCGGCGCTGGCCGGTACCCTGGGGGGAATTGCAGGTTCCATTTTGTCCTACTTTTTAGGATACTGGGGCGGGCGCCCGTTTCTTTTGAAATATGGGCGATATATAGGAATCTCACGAAAACATTTTGATCAGGCTGAAAGCTGGTTTTTGCGTTATGGAGAGGCTACTGTTTTTTTCACCCGTCTGATGCCGATAGTCCGCACTTTTATCTCCCTTCCAGCCGGGATTTCGGGGATGAATTTTTGGCGCTTTGTTTTTTATTCTTTCATCGGCTCCCTGCCATGGTGTTTTTTCTTAACTTACCTCGGGCTGAAAATGGGCCAGCACTGGGAAGACTTGAAGTACTGGTTCCACCGCCTGGACGTAGTCGTTGTTGCAGCAATTGTCATTCTGGCTATTATTTACTACCAAAGAAAGAAAAGAGCCTGATATTCTGCGTCTTATCGGCATTCCTCTGTTTTACCCCTTCTTTCTTCTCTTTTATCCTTAATTTATTGTTTTTCACAAATCATTCCTTTCATAAAACTGCTGGCCAAAGTCGACAATAACTTTGAAGGGGATGAATTTTTTATGCTTTTAAGGACCGTTTTAATTATTCTGCTTCTATCCTTTGCAGTCCCGCCGGCTGCCCATGCCAAACTTCCTTCAATAAGCGCAGACGCCGCTGTAATGATGGATGCAAAAACCGGGCAGGTATTTTTCGTAAAAAACCCTTACAAGCAGCGGGCGCCCGCCAGCCTGACCAAAATTATGACCGCAATAATTGCCCTGGAAAACAGCAATCCAAGCGATCTCGTCACCATATCAAAAAACGCCGCTTCTGTTTATGAAGGACAGATAATCAACCTGCACGCCGGCGACAAAATCACTCTGCACAACTTATTGAAGGCAGCCTTGATTTACTCAGCCAATGACAGCACCGTGGCTATTGCAGAGCATGTGGCGGACTCGGAAAAAATATTTCTTGGAATGATGAACGAAAAAGCCAAGCTTATCGGGGCTATCAATACGCACTTTGTTAATACAAACGGTTATACGCACCCCAACCACTACTCAACCGCCTACGACCTTGCCCTGATTACCAGATATGCCCTGGATAACCCGGCGTTCAGAAAATATGTCCGCTGCAATGAGGCGGATGTTGAGTGGGTCGAACCAAAGAAAAGTGAAAAAATATACAGCACCAACCGGCTGCTTGAGAGAGGCTATCCCGGCATAGAAGGTGTAAAAACAGGCTCGACTTCCGCTGCCGGCAACTGCCTGATTGTATTGGCCAACAGTGACGGCCGCAGTTTGATCACCGTTGTCCTAGACTGTTACGACCGTTACCGGGATACCATGGCTATTCTTGACTACGGATTTAACCAGATTGTCTCACTAGATCTATGCAGTGTTGATCACCCTTCCGCATACTTGCCGGTCCGTGACGGGAAGGAATCCCGCGTAGCGCTTGTAGGAGAGAAAAATTATACATTCGACCTGCTGCGCAGTGACCTCCCCATGCTAAAAAGAAATCTGGACCTCGTTCCAGGCATCTCAGCGCCTGTATCCTGCAGGCAAAAGCTGGGCAAAGAGTCTTTCTACCTCGGAGACAGAAAACTTGCCAGCATCAACCTTGTAGCCGAAAAACAGGTCCCGCGCAAAGGCCTCGGCGCCCGGTTATACGAAAAGATATTCGGCAACCAAAGTTAACCTATTGACATTCCCGCCAATTTTCGTAATAATAAGTGATGTACATGGGCGGGTAGTTCAGTGGGAGAACGCTTGCTTGACACGCAAGAGGTGGTTGGTTCAATTCCAATCCCGCCCACCAGTAGTGTCAGGGGTTTCAGGAATTGAAGGTTTTTTAAAAAGAGGAATTTACTGCAATTGGGTTATTGCCCCACAAAAAGTGGGGTTTTTTATTTGGCTTGGGTAGTATAAATAATTACGTGTAAATGGATTAATTCCTTAAATGAAAAGTTAAACTAAAAATGGCTCTTTCCCGCCAGGAGGATAAGGCTCTGCCGAAAAGCAATATGCTCCAATAGCATGTTTCTCACGCTGCGGAAGTTCAAAAGGGAATAGCCGTTTATATCAAAAAAGAACGGGCGTTAAACTTCCATTTTTCTCAAATAAACAACCTTTGTGTTGACATCCTTTAGAATCTATTAGCGCCATCTTTGCGGCAGGTTATAGATACATTACAGAGAAAATTCTTGGATGGTATCGGTTTGCAGACCTGCTAATCCCCTTATGGCATCAATAAAATTAATTGTCTAAAACACTAACAATAATTATATTCTATTGCTACTATAAGAGGAATATATGTCCTTAGAAAGAATAATAAAAATAAAGTAATTATCTTTTCAAAAAGGAGGTTTAATGCACAAATCAAAATGAAAAAAGATATTAGCCGTCGTGATTTTTTAAAGTATTTAGGACTAGGCACAGCCGGGACAGCGTTATTTGAAGGAGCGGCAGCCGTGCCGGCTATAGCAAGCGGCGGAGAACATCCCAGTTTTGATGTTCCCCCTTTAAAACTAAAAAGAGCCAAGGAAACACCGACCATCTGCGCGTATTGCGGCTGCGGATGCGGAATTATTGTTTATTCGGAAAACAATCTGATAACCCATATTGAAGGCGACCCTGATCATCCAATAAACGAAGGGTCTTTATGCCCCAAAGGATCAGCCATATCAGACGTCAATACTATTGTCGAGAAAGTTAATAAACGTGTTCCCAACAAGCGCCGGGTAACAGATGTTTTATACCGCGCTCCGGGAAGCAGTGACTGGGAGATAAAAGATTGGGACTGGGCTCTTAATGAAATTGCCAAGCGTGTCAAGAAAACTCGGGACGAAAGCTTCCAGGAAAAAGATGACAAAGGAGTCGTTATAAACCGTACCGAGGCTATTGCACATTTAGGCAGCGCTTCTATTGATAACGAAGAAAATTATCTGATGCACAAGCTATTGCGTTCTTTGGGGATCATAAATATGGACCATCATGCCCGTCTCTGTCACTCAAGCACAGTGGCCGGTCTGGCCAACT
>DMZI01000003.1 GCA_003485325.1 Desulfotomaculum sp. | reverse complement strand
GGAGCGATTTCGTTCTTCTCCTGTGCTTACTTGCTTCCATGAGCACAGGAGAACCGTCCCCTTGTGTGTTGCCTTGTGTGTTGCCCTTGTGTGTTGTGTCCCCCTTGTGTCCCTTGTGTCTTGGCAGTTGACCTCCCTAATGCAAGTTAATTTTCAGGATAGGATAGTTACAGCTCCTTTTTTGAAATTCCTTGCTTAAAAGGCAGGGGAAAGCTATACTAAAACCAATAAATGGCAATATGTTGTTTTTTAAAGGAGAAACCGTCTTGAAAAAACGTGGAACAATAACCAGTTCTTTTGGATCTCCGGGCAGAAGAAACCATAATTCCAAACCTTTTTACAGCAGCAGGCTTTTTGAGGAAATGCCTGGGGCAAAAAGCGCCGCTTATATAGAAAATCCCGTCCCCGTTGAGAGTCTAAACAGGGTCTTCTGCAAAACCAGCGAGAATATGGAGGAACTCCCTGATCAAAGCGTCCATCTGGCTGTAACCTCGCCGCCCTACAACACGGGAAAAGATTACGACGAAGACTTGAATCTCAGTCAATACAGGAGTTTTCTGTTAAAAGTCTGGAGGGAAGTTTACAGGGTTCTGGCGCCGGGCGGAAGGTTTTGTGTAAATATAGCCAACCTGGGCCGAAAACCATATATACCAATTCATGCGTTTGAAATCGAAGATATCCAGTCGGCAGGCTTTTTGATGCGTGGTGAAATAATCTGGAATAAGGCAGGCAGCGCAAGCCCTTCAACCGCCTGGGGAAGCTGGCTTTCCGCCGCCAACCCTACGTTGAGGGACGTTCACGAATATATCCTCGTTTTTTCGAAAGATATTTTTTCAAGAAAAGCTCCGGCGGAAAGAAAAAGCACCATAACCAAAGAGCAGTTCCTTGAATACACAAAGAGCATCTGGACTTTCCCTGCGGAACAGGCAAAAAAAATAGGCCACCCGGCGCCTTTTCCGGTTGAACTGCCTTACAGGCTGATCCAGCTTTATACTTTTCAAAACGAAATAATCCTTGACCCCTTTATGGGCAGCGGGCAAACTGCAATTGCGGCCCTTAAAGCCAAGAGAAAATATGTCGGTTATGAAACAGACAGCAGCTATGTCCAGCTTGCGTCAAAAAGAATCTCTGACTGGGCGGCAGATCAGGAATGACTGTTACCTCCCCTTTGGATAATCCCTCCTCCCAGAAGCGTATCCCCAAGGTAAAATACGGCTGCCTGACCCGGCGTAACCGATCGCTGGGGTTTATCAAAACAGACTTCTACCGCATTTCCCTGCATGGGGGTAATCAAAGCAGGCGAACCCTGCGCCTTATACCTGATCTGGACCTGAACCGCCATTGATTCCTCCAGTTTCTTAATGGAAACAAAATTATTTTCCATGGTTGTCAAACAGCCGGAAAACAGCGCTTCCGGGGGGCCCAGAATAACAGTATTACGTTCAGGGTCGATATCCACCACGTAAATCCTTTGACCCATCGGCAGCCCAAGGCCGCGGCGCTGTCCGATTGTGTAGCAGGCAATGCCTTTATGCCGCCCAATCTCCCTGCCCTGCAGATCAAGAAACGGCCCCGGCTTGATTAACTCACCCGCTTCCTCCTTTAAAAAATCGCGGTAGTCACCGGCAACAAAACAAATTTCCTGGCTTTCAGCTTTTCTTGCGACCGGTAATTTTTTTGCCGCGGCGATTTTGCGTACTTCTTCCTTTGTCAGGCGCCCCAGGGGAAGCATCAGACGCTCTGCCTGCTCCTGCTTAAGGCCGTATAACACGTACGATTGATCCTTTTTTTTATCGACAGCCCGGCTGAGTATATAGCGATTACTAAGGTTATTGTGCTCAAGACGGGCATAATGGCCGGTTGCCAGATAGTCAAAACCCAGCGAAAGCGCATTTTTTAACAGGAGATCGAATTTGATATGCCTGTTGCAGGCAATGCAGGGATTGGGTGTCCTGCCGTTTAAATATTCGCAGCAGAAATAATCGACAACTTTTTCCTTAAATGGCTTTTTAAAATTCATCACATAGTGCGGAATTCCAAGTACACCGGCTACCGAGCGGGCGTCTTCAACAGCTTCTGAAGAACAGCAGCCCAGAGGTCCCCTATTCTCTGACAAGGGCCAATCGGCAAGCCGCATGGTGACCCCTGTGACGTCATAACCTTGATCAATTAAAAGGGCGGCGGCAACCGAACTGTCAACGCCGCCGCTCATTGCGACAAGAACTTTCAACTAAATAACACCCATCCTGAAAATAGACTTGCCTTAGGGAGGTCAACTGCAACGTGCTCATGTTCGCCTCTTGCAAAATTGCGCTTAAGGCATTGACCTTCCTTTGTTGATAAATTTTCATCCTTTAAGCTAGCATCGCTTTAGCGGCATGGATGCCATTAAACTGACTTGCTTTTATAGTCCTCAATAGCGGCATGCAGCGCGTCTGCAGCAAGGTTCGAGCAGTGCATTTTTTGCGGCGGAAGGCCGTCCAACGCTTCTGCAACATCTTTCCTGCTTATCTCCAGGGCTTCTTTAATCGTTTTTCCCTTGGCCATTTCCGTCACCATGCTGCTTGTAGCGATAGCTGCTCCGCAGCCGAAGGTCTTAAACTTTATGTCTACGATAACGTTATCCTCAACTTTTATAAAAACTTTCATGATATCTCCGCAAACGGGATTGCCCACATTGCCGATACCGGAAGCATCTGCTATTTCCCCAACGTTGCGGGGATTGGTAAAATGCTCCATAACCTTATCCGAATACATACCGGTCACTTCCCCCTTAAAAAATTACGCTAACCTTTACAGGACTGGCTTATCCGGCATTCGCTGCAGCCGGCGTCGGTATCAAAATTCTCTTCCTCGCTGAACGGTGATATGGATCTCAGCCTTTCCACAATCGGGCCGATCGCTTCCAGGAAGTAATCCACGTCTTCTTCCGTGTTGCCGCTGCCCAGAGTAAGGCGCAAAGAACCGTGAGCTATTTCAGGCGGTATCCCCATGGCCAGTAAAACATGCGAAGGTTCGAGGGAACCCGATGTACAGGCGGAACCGCTTGACGCAGCTATACCTTTCATGTCCAGGCTGAGCAGCATAGACTCGCCTTCGATATATTCAAAGCAGAAACTGACGTGATTGGGCAGGCGAATTAACGGATGGCCGGTTAACCTTACTTTTTTAAAACTGCTCAGGACCCCGTCGATCAGTTTATCACGCAGGTCCGTCATTTTTTTATTCTCCTGTTCCATATCGCTGCCGGCCAGTTCGGCCGCTTTTCCCAGACCGACGATGCCGGGTACGTTTTCCGTACCCGCCCGGCGAAGCTTTTCCTGCGCGCCGCCATGAAACAACGTCTGTCTCAGGCGTGTTCCCCTTCTTATGTAAAGGGCTCCGATACCCTTGGGCCCGTATAATTTGTGCCCGGAGATCGATAACAAGTCAACACCCAGTTCATCTACCGTAAAAGGCACTTTACCGAAACTTTGAACCGCATCCGTGTGAAAAATAATTCCCTTTTGTTTGGCAAGTTTGCCTATCTCCCTGATAGGCATGATTGTCCCGACCTCGTTGTTGGCGTGCATTATAGTAATCAGGATAGTCTTATCCGTTATGGACTCGGCGAGCTGATCAACGTCAACCATGCCATAGTGATCAACGGGCAGGATCGTGGTTGTAAAACCCTGTTTTCCCAAAGCTTTGACTGTATTTAACACGGCGTGGTGTTCCACAGCGCAGGTAATAATATGGTTGCCCCTGTCCCGGTTAGTTTGGGCAACTCCCTGAATAGCCATGTTATCCGATTCTGTTCCGCCGCTGGTAAAAATCACTTCGTTAGGATCGGCGGATATAACCCCGGCAACCTTTTCCCGCGCCTCTTCGACAGCCCTACGGGCAATTAATCCAAAATAGTGTTGGCTGGTTGGATTGCCAAAATTTTCACCCGTCAAAAACTTGTACATTTCTTCGGCAACAAGGGGATTGACCGGTGTTGTGGCGCTGTGATCAAAATAAACTCGACGCATCTTGTAAACCTCCTCTTTAAGCAAAAAACTTCTTATAAAGCTTTATTTTCTCCCTTTTGATTCACTTTCACGCATGTTACACATTTTGCTGCGAAAAAAGCGCCAGATTCAAACTTCCCGTACGGTAGCCTTCAAGATCAAGAACGATATACGTATACCCGAGCGCTTTGAACCCCATAACAACCTTCTCCCGATAAGCAATCAGTTTTTCTATCTCGGAGATCTGAATTTCAATCCGTGCGGTATTGCCGTGATGCCTTACCCTGACCTGGCTGAAACCAAAAATACGCAGCAATTCCTCCGCCCGATCGATAGCATCCAACGTTTCCTTCGATATTGGGATGCCATAAGGAACCCTTGAAGCAAGGCAAGCAGAGGAAGGTTTGTTCCAGAAGGAAAACCCTGACTCTTTTGCGCATTTCCTGATTTCTTCTTTTGTAAAACCGGCCTCAATAAGAGGGCTCCTTATGCCCAGTTCTTTTAAAGCCCTGCTTCCGGGCCGGTAATCTTTTTGATCATCCAGATTTGATCCGTCAATTACCCACCCGGCATTATTTTCTACAGCTATCTTTTTTAAAATGTCAAAAAGCTGCCGTTTGCAATAATAGCACCTTTCAGGCGGGTTACTGGCAAGTTCCGGCTGGGAAAGCTGATCCACATCAATGGAAAGAAACTTTGATCTTAAACCCCTGGTGAATTCTTCAGCAAATCTATACTCGCTTTCCGGAAAGGTCGGCGATTTTGCTGTTACAACAAGCACCTTATCTCCAAGTACTTCGTTGGCCACAGAAAGCAAAAAACTGCTGTCAACACCTCCTGAATATGCCAAAACAACATTTTCCAGACTGCCAAGAAGACCTTTTAGCAGTTGCATTTTATCTGCCGGTGTTACAGTATTCTTCACCTTTCCCCTGCATAATTTCATCTCTTTGTTATTTAGGTTGTCCACCGTATTCACGAACGAAATTTCCTTTTATCTAAGTATTTCCTCTTTAAGAGACAAAAACCTTCTGGAAGATTCATTTTTATTAGCTCCAACTTGTCACTTCCGTTTATTTTTATCGTTTTAACTCCGGGACGGGCCGTTCTTCAAAAAATATACTCCTGTTGCCTCCCCCAGGTTTCCAAGGTATTCCTCAATCCTGTTCTGCCTCTCGGAAAGAAGGTTGATCGCTTCCGAAACCGGATCAGGCAGTTTTCCATGTTCAAGATCGATTACAGGCTTACGTCCGTCAATTTCTACTACCCTTCCCGGGATTCCAACCACCGTGGCGCCGGAAGGCACTGATCTGATCACCACCGATCCGGCGCCGATCTGGGCTCCGTCTCCAACGGTTATCGGGCCGAGCACAGTTGAACCTGTCCCCAGTACAACGCAATTGCCAATTGTAGGGTGCCGTTTCCCTTTTTCCAAAGTTGTTCCTCCAAGTACAACCCCTTTATACATCAATACATCATCGCCTATTTCCGTAGTTTCCCCGATAACCACGCCCATCCCGTGATCAATAAAGAACCTGCGGCCTATTTTAGCGCCGGGGTGAATTTCTATACCGGTTAAAAAACGGTTCAGGTGTGATAAGAAACGGGCCAAAAACCTGAAATTATTCCGCCAGAGAAAATTAGCCGCCCGGTACAGCCAAATCGCATGAAGGCCGGGATAACAGAAAATAACTTCAAGAATAGTCCTTGCGGCAGGATCGCTTGCGAAAACAGTTTTTATATCCTCTTTTATTTTACCGAACAAGATAATACACCTCTATCTTATCCTGATGCCGATTAGCCCATCCAAACAGCAGCATTAATAAATAAGAGGGGCTACTTTATCTTATCGTCTTTTATGGTTTAAGGTGCCGGGTTCAGTTCAAATTTATGCCCTTTCCCCTCTTCTTTTGCTTTTCAACAAGATCCTGCAGGGTGATATTTAAAATATCATTCATCGCTCTTTTTATTTCATCCCAGAGATCTCTGGTTACACAGAATTCCGAACGCGGACAAATCTTCGGATCGTCCACGCATTCCACAGGCGCTATAGAACCTTCAAGTATTTCAACTACCTCATTGAGCCGGATCTCCTCAGGGCGCCTCCGCAATGAAATACCCCCACGGGATCCCCGCGTACTTCTGACTATCCCTTTAGTTATTAAAGGAGTAATCAGGTGCTCCAGATAGGGAAGAGAAATTTCTTGCCTTTGAGCAATATCTTTTAACAAAACACGTTCCTTTTCGTCGTTTAAGGCCAGATCCAAAAGCGCCCTGATCCCGTAACGAGCTCTCGTGGAGATTTTCATAATCCGCCTCC
The DNA here is from genome assembly GCA_003485325.1 of Desulfotomaculum sp. GTDB lineage: Bacteria > Bacillota > Desulfotomaculia > Desulfotomaculales > Nap2-2B > 46-80. The sequence continues at coordinate 4,531 of DMZI01000003.1, read as the reverse complement.
CTGCCCTAATGTTGAGTGAAATAATCTACAATATATACAATAAATAATGACGTCATCCTTGTCAAGATGCCAGTAAAAGATATTTCCCAGGTTCTCTTATTTGTTATTGAACTTTATTTCCAAAAATGATACATTATTATTTGTTAACTAATATGCTTATGTAGGTTGACAATAAGAGGACAACGGAGGGTCTTGAAGATGGATTTAATATGGGAACAGATCAGGAAAAAGGCGCTTTCGGGAGAAAACCTGCTAAAAGAGGAAGCATTAGAACTCGCCGAATGGCCTTTAGAAAAATTAGATGAATTACTGGAAATGTCAAAGGAAATCAGGGAATATTTCTGGAAAAAAGAAGTTAGCCTTTGTTCAATCATTAATGCGCGCTCGGGCCTGTGCGGGGAGGACTGTATCTTTTGCGCCCAGTCATCCCATCACAATACCGGAATAGAAAGATATCCGCTGATCAGTCCTGAAAAGGCGCTGGAAAAGGCTTTTCAAATGGAGGCAGCCGGGGTAAGACATTTTTCCCTGGTTACCAGCGGCAGAGATGTTACCGGAAAAGACTTCAATAAAATCCTTGAAATCTACAGGATTTTGCGGGAACGAACCGGTCTTGAACTTCACGCTTCCCTGGGTATACTCAATGAAGAAAAAGCCCGGCAGTTAAAAGAAGCAGGTATTACAACCTATCATCACAACCTGGAAACAGGACGTAATTATTTTAAAAATATCTGCACCACCCATTCATTTGATGACAGAATAGCAACTATCCTGGTAGCCAGGTCGGCCGGGTTGGAGATCTGTTCCGGCGGCATAATAGGAATGGGTGAAACCATGACGGACAGGTTGGAAATGGTTCTTGAACTGAGGGAATTGGATGTAAAATCTATTCCGGTAAACATTTTAAACCCCATTCCCGGCACACCCCTCGAAAACCAGGAACGTTTGCAACCGGAAGAAATTCTAAAAACAGCCGCTATCTTCCGTTTAATTCACCCCCGGGCTACTTTCCGTTTAATCAGCGGCAGGGAAACCGCCCTCAAAGACCAGCAAACTGTTGCTTTAAGCACATCGTTTAACGGTATGATGGTCGGGGGTTACCTTACACTGCCCGGTGAAGAGATAAAAAAAGATCTGGAGATGTTATCAAAGGCAGGTCTAAGTAGCAGATAAAAATCAAATAAGTTGAAGTTGAAATATTAATCCTCGCCGCAAATATTGTATTCCAAAAAAGGAAGCAGAAAAATGCAAAAAATAGCAAATAATCTCACCGAATTAATCGGTAAAACACCGCTGCTGCGGCTCAGCCGGATATCGAAAGGAGCCAAAGCTGATTTGGTGGGCAAGCTGGAATCCTTTAACCCAGCCGGAAGTTTAAAAGACCGTATCGGATTTAATATGATCCGCCGGGCTGAGGAACAGGGATTGCTGAAACCCGGCTCAGTTATTATTGAGCCGACCAGTGGCAATACCGGAATAGCCCTGGCTTTTGTCGCCGCCAGCCGTGGCTACCGCCTGATTCTGACCATGCCTGAAACCATGAGCGTCGAGCGCCGGAGTCTGTTAAAAGCATACGGAGCAGAACTCGTGCTCACACCGGGGACTCAAGGAATGAAGGGAGCGGTGCAGAAAGCTGAGGAACTGGCCAAGGAAATACCCAATTCATTCGTTCCACAGCAGTTTGAAAACCCGGCCAATCCCGAGATCCACCGGCTGACAACAGCGGAAGAGATCTGGGAAGACACCGGCGGGCAGGTGGACATTGTTGTCGGCGGCGTGGGTACAGGCGGCACCATTAACGGTATCGCCCAATTAATTAAGCCACGTAAACCCCAGTTCAAGGCAGTTGCAGTCGAACCTTCCGATTCGCCGGTTCTATCCGGAGGGCAACCGGGGTCGCACAAGATCCAGGGGATTGGCGCAGGGTTTATTCCCGGTGTGTTAGACCTGACTCTGGTGGACGAAATTATCAGGGTGAGCAACCAGGATGCCTTTGAAACAGGACGCCGTCTGGCCAGGGAAGAAGGAATACTGGCCGGGATATCCTCGGGCGCAGCAGCTTTCGCAGCCCTGGAAGTAGCCCGCCGGGACGAAAACCAGGATAAGCTTATAATAGCCATCCTTCCCGATACCGGGGAGAGATACCTGAGCACGCCAATGTTCCAGGATGAGTGATTTTATTATTAACCTAGTATTTTTAAGTCAGCCTTGTATCTCATTTCCCCAGATCTGAGCATCGATCCAAAGGTCGGACCCATCCTCGGCAGCCTAAAAGTGGTTGATACAGCCATGCCTACAATCAGGCCGGGGTATACTTCACAGGTATTTTCAACAACCAGATCCTCTGATCTTTCCACCCACATAGCTTCTGAATCCTTTGGTTTTGATCAGCCCCGGATTATGCATGCAATTATACCGGGCGCACAATAAAAAAATGGGTTTATCACCCATTAAAAAAATCAGTATCTATTAATGTAAAACTCTTATTTCTTTTTTATACTTTACGGTAGATACCTTATATAAGATTTTTAATGCAGGATGTTGCCGATGTAAACATAAAGGGATTTGTCCGCCTCTTCAAACTTGGCTTCACATTTTCCTTTAGGTTTAATATCGAAAAACTTAAAAAACCCCTTGCCATATATTTTTGTCTTTTTGACAGCCATCCTGGGCATGTCCCCGTTTCGGACCTCTTTGATGCGAACCGTTTTCGAATCGTTATCAAAAGCCAATTCGACTTCAGAAGCATTAAGTTTCTCTCTGGCAACCTTATTCAGCACGATAGAATTCTTTGAGAAAGAAACTGTTGCCTTTTTCTCTTTTTTTTCTCTTTCCCTTGGCCTGTATACCTCAAAACCCACAAATACACCCCCTTTTTATTTCTTTATTAAATGATTATGCCCAGGTATTTAAAACTATAAACACTGTCCTATTTTAATACATACGCCAAATAAAAAAGCTTTTTAATCTTTTTTTCTTGAGGCTGCAATCTTTTTTTGCTTCGATCAGGCCGGAAATAATAAAATTTTAGCAGAAAAGACCTTTTTGCTTCTTTTATTCAAAATGGCGTTTTTTGATTTAAAAAACAACAGCCAAAACTGTTGCTTTTTATAATACCCAAAAAGGATAAAATTCTTTCCAGACTAACTATAGGATGTTTTTATAAGTTTTCTTCTTCCATTATTGTTTCAATAAACAACTTTACAAGTTCTGGATCAAATTGACTTCCCGCCAGCCTTTCCAATTCTTTGACAGCTTCTTCCCTGCTCATCGCCTTACGGTAGGGGCGGTTGTTGGTCATCGCGTCATATGCGTCAACGATGCTCATGATGCGGCATTCCAGGGGTATTTCTTCCCCCTTTAGCCCAAGCGGGTATCCTTCACCGTTCCACCATTCTTGATGCTTGAGGATCCAGTCAGCAATCGGCAGAAGTTCAGGGGCGGACTGGGCTATGCGATAGCCGATATCGCAATGCTGACGGATAGTGGCCATTTCCGTGTTTGTAAGGGGTTCTCTTTTAAATAGAATATACTCAGGAATTCCTGCTTTTCCAACATCGTGGTACCTGGCGAAAAGGTTTAAATCCTTTACGTAACGCTTTTCCGGCAATCCGGAGACCTCGGCAAGCCGGATAACAAGTTTTTGTATGCGATCTGCATGCCCCTCTTTTATGAAATCTTTAGTTTCAAGCGCCTTCGCCAGATCCTGTACCACAGTACCGTATATATTCTGCCTGTGGCTGATTTTTTCCCGGTACATGTTATTGTCAGCTTCCTTAAAAAGTCCTTCCATGTTGATCACTGAATCACTGCTTACAGCATAACCGATGGATATTTTCAAGGTAAACTCCGGACTTGTCCCGTTATAGATATTAATTTGTTCCTTCACCCTTTGACATGCTTTTTCCACTGTGTCTATATTACCGTTAGGAATAAGAATTGCGAACTCATCGCCCCCAATTCTGGCAATCATATCATTTGTTCGAAACGCTTTCGTGATTACCTCAGCTGCAGCGATGAGCAAAGCATCGCCCTTGTCATGTCCAACCGAATCGTTAATTAATTTAAGGCCGTCTACATCACATATAACTATGCCGACAGGGGAAAACCGGCCGCTGCCAAGGCGCCGCATTTCTTCTTCAAAGTAGGCGCGGTTATATAGCCCTGTCAGTGGATCATGCAAGCTGAGGTATTTTAATTGTTCTTCCATCACTAGCATTGCATAAATAAAATATCAGTTTGTCAAATACTAAATAGCCCTGATAACACAAGATATATGTAGCAATTAAAAGAAATATCCCTTATAATAGAGATACAAGGTAGTCCTTGCCTGAATCTCTAAATAAGGGAGATCAAAAATGCAGGACAAGGATACCACAAAATCCACATTTATTCAACTATTTAAACCAATTTTAAGCAAACATTTTTTAAAGCGGATCAAGGACCTTAATGCCGATAAATACATTAAAAAGTTAAAGACAATGCAATTAATTGAACTTATAGCACTAGCTCAAATTGAACAAAAAAGAGG
>DMZI01000002.1 GCA_003485325.1 Desulfotomaculum sp. | reverse complement strand
AAAAGGAAGCTGCAGTTCAAGGTTCAGTCGGGGGGGATTTATGATCAGGGCGATACGCCCCAGGATTGGATAATTGAAAATGCCAGGCTCGCTAAGAAATATTACAGCAGGCGGCGTTCCTTCAAGGATTACCAGCAGGTTACCGCAGTGCTGCTGCCGGTTGCCCAGCGTTCAACAGCGGGTTTTTTCAAGTTTTGCGCCAAGCAGCTGCTCCTTCAACCCGCGGAAATCCACGAAGCGCTCGAACTTTTCCTAACTGGGGCGCCGGCCGGATAAAGATTTTCCTGTTCCGGCTCTAACTAGCTCCAAACCAGTATTTTCTTTCCAGGCTGCGGTATTGAATTGCTTCAGCAAGATGGATCGATTCAATCAGCTCAGAGTCTGCAAGGTCAGCAATAGTGCGTGACACTTTTAATATACGGTCGTGCGCGCGTGCGCTAAGGTTAAGTTGCGTGAAGGCGCCCCTTAAGAGAAGCTTGGCTTCCCTGCTCAGGCCGCAAAATTTTCTTACCTGCTGGGGCTTCATCATCGCGTTGCAGGTTATAGATTTATTGCCGAACCTTTCCTTCTGAATCTCCCTGGCTCTGATGACCCTTTCTTTTATAGCGCAGGATGGCTCATTTTGCTTTTCATCCGCCAGTTCCAGGTAAGGCAGGCGCGGGACTTCCAGGTGGATGTCTATCCGGTCAAGCAAGGGGCCGGAAATGCGGCTGATATATCTTTGGATCTGGTACGGAGTACAGGTACAGGCATGTGCAGGATCGCCGAAAAAACCGCAAGGACAGGGGTTCATTGCGCCAACCAGCATTAGCCTCGCGGGAAAAGTGGCTGAGCTGCTGGCGCGTGATATTGTTATTATACCGTCTTCCAGCGGTTGGCGAAGCGATTCCAGGGCATCCCTGGGAAATTCGGGCAGTTCGTCGAGGAATAAAACACCGTTATGGGCAAGGCTGATCTCTCCGGGACGCGGATGCCTGCCCCCTCCCACAAGGCCTATGGATGATGCGCTGTGGTGCGGGGCACGGAAAGGCCTTTGCCTTACAAGTGGCTGGCCGGGTTTAATCAGGCCGGCAAGGCTGTATAATTTGGTCACTTCCAGGGATTCCTCAAACGAGAGATCAGGCAAAATACCGGGAAGACGCCTGGCCAGCATAGTCTTTCCGGAGCCGGGACTCCCCAGCATGAGCAAATTATGACCTCCGGCGGCGGACACCTCCAGCGCGCGGCGGGCTACGGCCTGGCCGCGTACATCGGCCATATCCTCAGCTGCTGTTTCTCTGTTGTCGCTTAATTGAGAAATATCCAGCTGAAAAGCCGGAATTTCTTCTTCTCCTCTTAAGAAGCGGACAAGCTGTTCAAGATTTTCAACCGGGTAAACCCTGATGTCATGGACCAAAGCCGCTTCGGCGGCATTTTCGGACGGTAAGATTATTTCACTGAACCCCCCTGCCCTGGCGGCCAGTGTGTTCGGCAAAACGCCATTCACCCTGCGCAGGCTGCCGTTCAAGGAAAGTTCTCCAATTAAAATAAATCTTGAGAGGGCGTCCGGCTCAATCTGAGCAGTAGCGGCAAGAATACCAACCGCAATGGGCAGATCGTATAATGGTCCCTCTTTGCGTATATCTGCGGGGGCGAGGTTTACCGTAATCCGCTGGAGGGGGTATTGAAACCCGGAATTCTTGATGGCTGCCCTTACCCTGTCCCGCGACTCCTTAACTGCAGGATCAGGCAAACCTACGAGGTCGAAACAGGGCAGGCCGTTGGACACGTCTACTTCTACCTGGATGATATGCCCATCAAGGCCTGTGAGGGCTGTGCTTTTAACGGTGGCTAACATTGGTCAGTCTCCAGCAAAGGCAATATTTAGCAAAATATAACTTCATTATATATTTAACGAGCATGTTTGGGAAAGGTATTTTTATAATTAAATCATTATTCGACAAAATATTACATATTTCGCTTGAATTAACTTCGAACAATAAAATATAATACTTTTTAGCTTGAACTAAAAATACTATTTAAGGAGGTTAAACAATCTTATGTTTACGCTAAAGTCTTCAGCTTTTGCCGATGGTGGAACAATTCCGGAGAATTTTACCGAAATGAACATTGTATCGCCGCCGTTGTCGTGGGAAGACGCTCCCGAGGGAACGAAAAGCTTTGCTCTGACAATGACTGATCCTGATGTGCCGGCGTTCTTCAATTTCCCCCGTGTCCTGGCGCACTGGATGGTCTGCAATATCCCCGCGTCGGTCAGCAGCCTTGCCGAAGGCGCCAGCCCGGGCGGGAAACTGCCGGAAGGAGCAGTTGACATAAACAGCGACTTTATCACATCGTTCAATGTGCCCAATTACCCGAGAGGCTACGCAGGGCCATGGCCGCCTGACGCCTCGCACAGGTACGTATTCACCATTTATGCCCTAAAAACTGAAAGACTCGATATTAATCCGGCAGTCGATTATCCCGAATTTGTCAAGGCAGTGCTTCCGCAGACAATAACAACAGCGACACTTACCGGGATTTACGGCCCGGCCAAAAATCCCCTGCCGGGAAGCTGATCAATTTAAAAAAACACAAGGGGACGGTTCTTGAAGGGT
>DMZI01000072.1 GCA_003485325.1 Desulfotomaculum sp. | reverse complement strand
GAGAACGTGTTATTCTACATAAAAAGGACGTTGAAGTTATATGGAAGATTTTGGTTACCAATGGTGGAGGCGGGGGGATTTGAACCCGCCGTCCGAAAGAACAGTTACAGAAGCTTCTCCGAGCGCAGGCTGCGCTTTGTGTTTCACTCCTAGAGCGCCCACAGCCGGGCTCCTTCGGCGCTATCTCGATGCATCTTGTTTAAATTCTCCGAGAATTGAACTTAAACCAGCCCGTTTTAATGACCCCCTTGCCCGGGCCACGGGCCCGGCACGGGTAGGAGGTTAACTGCATTTAAGCAGCTAAAGCGTATTCGTTATTGGCAATTATAGTTTTTCCACCGTTTTTACGGGCTGATGGAACCCCGGCTCGCTTCTTCTGTCCCTATTTCCCCCGTCGAACCCATTTCGCCCCCATATAATTAATTTTTATAATTCCTGTCTTTTAAAGTGCGTTCCATTTCTCTTTTGGCGTCTCTTTTGGCGATGTCCTCCCGCTTATCGTAGGTTTTCTTGCCCCGTGCCACGGCAAGCTCCACCTTGACGCGCCCCCGCTCGTTGAAATAAATCCTCAGCGGGATGATGGTCAGGCCTTTCTCACGGGTGTATCCCAAAAGCCGCATAATCTCACTTTTATGCGCCAAAAGTTTTCTCGTTCGCCTTGGTTCATGATTGAAACGGTTCCCTTTTTCAAAAGGGCTTATATGTAAATTATACAAGAAAAGCTCGGCGTTTTCAACCACGGCATAGCTATCCCGCATGCTTACGTTGCCTGCGCGTATCGACTTGACCTCCGTACCGGTCAGCACAATGCCGGTTTCAAAAGTGTCAAGCAGGTGGTACTCATGGCGGGCTTTTCTGTTAACCGAAACTATTTTTTCATCCATAAACTAATTATAACAGAATTTTACACTTAATCAATGCGCCCTGTGCCGGCAGGAATACAACCGCACAGGTTGAACTATTTATTAAGGATTAATAAAGGGGTGGTCGAATCGTGCTTATTCTTTCCCGAAAAGAAGTGGAGCGTCTGATTGAACTTGATAAACTGCCTGCAGTTATTGAAGAAGCTTTCTATGCATATGCAATAGGCGAAGCCTCAATGCCCCCCAAAATTTACCTGGACATTCCCCAGCACAACGGTGATTTCCGGGCAATGCCGGCCTATTTCAGGGGCGCCGCAGGCCTGAAGTGGGTTTGTGTATACCCGCTTAATCCTTCCACCAATAACCTTCCCACAGTAATGGGCATGCTTTTTTACAACGACCCTGCCACAGGCAAGCCTTTAGCTGTTATGGAAGCAACCTTGTTAACCGGTTACCGGACGGCGGCGGCCAGTGCTGTGGCAATTAAATATCTGGCCAAACCGGATGCAGGCACTCTGGGAATTGTCGGCTGCGGCGGCCAGGCACGTACACACCTGGAAGTACTGACGGCTTCTTTCTCCTTCAGCAGGATCAATGTTTTTGATACCGACCTAAGCAGGGCTTTAGCGCTGAAGGAGAGCTATAAAAGTCTGCCCGTTGAAGCGGCGTCGCTTGAGGAGACCTGCTCAAGTGAAATACTCTGCACCCTTACACCGGCGCGTAAACCGGTTATTGAAAGCCGATTTATCAAACCCGGCACGCATATCAACGCTATCGGGGCGGACGCGGCCGGCAAACAGGAACTGGAGACAGAGGTCCTGAAGAGGTCAAGGGTATTTGTGGACGACTTAAAGCAGACCCTGCACAGCGGGGAAATAAATGTCGCCATTTCCTCCGGGGAATACAAGCAGGAAGAACTGGCGGGCAGCCTTGGCGAGGTAATAGCAAAGAAATGTCCCGGCCGTCAGACAAAAGACGAAATAACCGTCTTTGATTCAACAGGCCTGGCCATTCAGGATCTCGCCCTGGCGAAGTATTTATACCAGCGTACGACAATGTTAAAGGCCGGTTATGATCTGGACTTACTTTAAACCTTTTATTTTACGGACCGCGTCAGCTATATGACGCGATGTCAGACCAAACTTTTGCAGAAGATCAGACGGCGCCCCCGATTCCCCGAAAGAGTCCTTTATACCAACCCGGTATACCGGGACAGGACAATGCTCACAAACAACTTCGGCGACCGCGCTGCCCAGGCCGCCTATAATGCTGTGCTCCTCGGCGGTGACAATGGCTTTTGTCTCCTGTGCGGCTTTAATCACAGCCTCAGCATCCAGGGGTTTGATTGTGTGCATGTTGACAACCCTTACCTCAAGCCCCTCGTTGGCAAGTTCGCCGGCCGCCGCCAGAGCCTCAGCCACCATCAGGCCGGCAGCTATAATGGTTGCCGACGAACCTTCCCGCATTGTAATCGCTTTGCCGGGTTCAAAAACGAAATCATTTTCATGAAGAGCGGGGACAGCCAGCCTTCCCAGTCGCAGGTATACCGGCCCCTTGATTTTAATCGCTTCCAGAACAGCTTTTTTGGTCTCCGCCGCGTCTGCCGGCACGATTACGGTAAGATTGGGCAAAGCTCTTGTTAAGGCAATGTCTTCAACCGATTGATGCGAGGCGCCGTCCTCCCCTACGCTGATTCCCGCATGGCTGGCACCGATTTTTACATTCAGCATGGGATAGCAAACGCTGTTTCGCAGTTGGTCAAAAGCTCTCCCCACAGCAAAAACGGCAAAAGTGCTGCAAAAAGGAATTTTACCCGAAGCCGCCAGGCCGGCGCCGGTTCCGAGCATATTTGCCTCCGCAACCCCCATATCAAAAAAACGGTTGGGAAATTTTTTTGCAAAATCTATAGTTTTGGTTGATTTGGCCAGGTCCGCGTCAAGAACCACAATATCCGGGTATTCTGTGCCAAGTTCGGCCAAGGCTTCCCCGTATGCTTCGCGTGTAGCTATTTTTTTCATTAAGAAGCCCCCTTAAATGTATTTCAAAGTATTCCAAGTGTATTCCATATTTCAGGCGAGTTCGGCCAGCGCCTTTTCGGTTTCCTGCGGGTTGGGCGCCTTGCCGTGCCAGTCTACATTGTTTTCCATAAAAGAGACGCCTTTGCCTTTAATGGTCTCGGCAACAATCATCTGCGGCCTGCCCTTTACTTCCTTCGCTTTTTCAACAGCCGTTAAAATCTGGCTTAAATCATGGCCGTCAATAATCTGAACATCCCAGCCGAAAGCCTTCCATTTGTCAGCGACAGGCTCCACGGACATTACCTCACGCACCGGCCCGTCGATCTGCAGGCCGTTATGGTCGAGAAAAGCGGTCAGGTTGTCCAATTTATAATGCGCCGAAGCCATGGCGGCTTCCCAGATCATCCCTTCCTGGTTTTCACCGTCACCCAATAAAACAAAAACCCGGTAATCCCGGTAATCAAGTTTTCCCGCCAGAGCCATTCCATTTGCTACCGCCAGTCCCTGGCCCAAAGAACCTGTAGACATTTCAACTCCCGGCAAACTCTTCATATCCGGATGACCCTGGAGGCGGCTGCCCAGTTTACGCAGGGTCAGCAGTTCACTGGTTTGAAAAAACCCCCGTTCAGCCAGAGCCGAATACAGCACAGGGGCCGCGTGCCCCTTTGATAAAACAAACCTGTCCCGATCCGGCCAGTCAGGCTTTTCAGGATCCAAACGCATAATTTGAAAATAAAGGGCGGTGACAATATCCGCCGACGACAGGGAACCTCCCGGATGCCCGGAACCCGCCGCCGCCGTCATTGAAATAATGTCCCGCCTGATCTCCCTCGCTTTTCTTTCCAACCAGGATATTGCTTCCATAACTAAACCACCCACTTAAAAGAATTTTAAAAAGACCTGTACTTCCTAAATCCTTCCCCCAACACCTCATGAACATCCGCAAGGATGACAAATGCGCCCGGGTCAATTTCATAGACAAGGTTTTTCAGCCTGCTGATTTCAATCCGGTTGACAACTACCAGAAGGACTTCCCTGTCCAGACCTGTATACATCCCCTGCGCTTTCAACGCAGTCGCGCCGCGATTCAAGTCGCTTAAGATTAGATCCGCTATTTCCCTGTGCTTGTTGGAGATGATAAAAAATGCCTTTGTATAGCTTATACCTTCCTGAACAAGATCGACAAGCCAGGAAGTGACAAATATAGAAAGCAGCGCATACATGGCCAGTTCCCAGGATTTGAAAACTATTCCCGCCATTAAAACAACCAGGCCGTCAACTATAAACAGAAGCTGGCCGACATTTATACCGGTATAAGATCTCAATGTGGCCGCAGCAAGATCAGTGCCGCCGGTTGTGCCCTTGTGCCTGAAGACTATGCCCAGGCCAAGCCCGACGACAGCCCCGCCAAAAAGAGCCGCCAGTAATGGATCGTGAGTTACTACAGGAAGGTAAGGAGCAAGGGCGTCTACAAAAACGGACAATATTGTGGCGCCGAAAAGTGAGCGGAATCCAAAAGCAAACCCCAGCCGGTAGATACCGATGACGAACAGCGGGATGTTCAGGACAAGCATGGTCGCGCCGACGGGCACGCCGATAACGTAATGCAGTATTGTTGAAATACCGCTTACCCCGCCGGCAGCGATTTTATTGGGCACCAGATACAAATCAAGGCCCAAAGCAATTAGAAGCGCCCCTAAAGTTACTCCTAAAAACTCGAAAAACAGGCTTGCGCTAAGCGGCCGCCGCTTCAGCCCTGGGATTTTCACTTGAATTCATCCCCGGATGTAAGACTGTCCCTTTCTCTTCTTTCTAAGATAACCTTTTCCTGGCCCTCTCCTTCAGGTATGAAGCTATAAAATCATCAATTCTTCCGTCCATTACCGCGTTTACGTTCCCGACTTCCACACCTGTACGGTGGTCCTTTACCATAGTATATGGCTGAAAAACGTAAGATCTGATCTGGCTTCCCCAAGCAATTTCTGTCTTTTCTCCCCGAAGGGCGGCCTGTTCTTCTTCCTTTTTCTTTAACTCAAGATCGGCAAGTTTCGCCCTGAGGAGCTTTAAGGCCGTGTTTCTGTTTGAAATCTGGGAACGTTCACCCTGGCAGATAACAATAATGCCTGTCGGCAAATGCGTTATCCTTACCGCCGAATCCGTCTTATTGACATGCTGGCCCCCGGCCCCGCTCGACCTGAATGTGTCAACCTTGAGATCGCCGGGATTTATCTGGACAGTGGTTTCCTCTTCAACTTCCGGCAGCACGTCTACCGAAGCAAAGGACGTATGCCTCCGGCCGCTGGCGTCGAAGGGCGAGATGCGCACCAGGCGGTGGACGCCTTTTTCGGAAACTAAATAACCATATGCGTTCCGGCCGCTTACAATCATGGTGGCGCTTTTTACACCGGCTTCATCCCCCGGCAAGAGGTCTGCCATCTCGCACGAATACCCTTTTTCTTCAGCCCACCTTGTGTACATGCGAAGCAGCATCTGGACCCAATCCTGCGCCTCGGTGCCGCCCGCCCCAGCGTGCAAAGAAATGATCGCGTTATTGGCGTCGTATTGGCCGTTTAAAAGAAAACGCAGCTCAGCCTGCTCTACAAGACGGTCAAGATTTCTCAACTCGCCGGCCAGTTCCTGCGCCGTTTGAGCGTCATCTTCCTCCTCGCCGAGAGCGAGCAAAACTGTCAAATCTTCATAGATGTTTTCCAGCGCCCTGATCGAGTCCAGTCTTTCTTTAATACCCGAAATGGACTGCATGACCTGCTGAGATTCATTCTGGTTATCCCAGAACCCCGGTTCAAGCATTTTTTGCTCTAAAACCGCTACTTCCTGCTCCCTTTTTTCAAAGTCAAAGGGAACCCCTCAATTCTTCGATGCGCTTGCCCAGGCTGGATAATTCCCGGGCCAGTTCCATAAACAAATTTTTCACCTTGCTTTGCTTAAAAAATCAACTGGCGGCTCTTCCGCAGCATTTCTTGTACTTTTTGCCGCTGCCGCAGGGGCAGGGATCGTTTCGCCCCGTCCTGTTTTCACGCCGGACCGGCCGCTTGGGTTCATCTTCCTCGTACCTGTTTTCAATAGTCTTACGCTTCTGCTGCTCCTGCGGCCGGACTATGTTAACCCTGAAAAGATACCTGACAACATCCTCCTGGATACTGCTGATCATACACTGGAACATTTCGTAACCCTCAAACTTGTATTCGATGAGGGGGTCCTTCTGCCCGTACGCGCGCAGCCCGATACCCTCGCGCAGCTGGTCCATCGCGTCCAAGTGATCCATCCACTTGTCATCGACAACCCGCAGCATAAGCACCCGTTCGAGTTCGCGCATCATCTCGCTGCCCAGCTCTTCCTCCCTGGCTTCGTATGCTTTCAGCGTCATTTCCTCCAGGTTGTCTTTGATAGACTGACGTCCGGAACCTTCAAAATCTTCCTGGTTAATCTTTTGCTTAAGGCAGAAAAGTTGTTCAGCCTGGTTAAAAAGCCCCTGCAGATCCCACTCTTCCTGGTGTACTCCATCAGGGCAGTATGTTGTAACCAGTCTGTCTATGACGCCGGTAATCATCTCCTGAATATTTTCCTTCAAGTCTTCGGATGTAAGCACCTGCCTGCGCTGTCCGTAAATGACTTCCCGCTGCTGGTTCATTACATCGTCATATTCAAGCACATGCTTGCGCATTTCAAAATTCCGGTTTTCAACCCGTTTCTGGGCTGTTTCAATCGAACGGCTGACAATGTTATGTTCAATCGGCATATCATCCTCAAGCCCCAGCCGGTCCATGATCCCCGCAATGTTGTCGGAACCGAACATCCGCATCAGGTCATCTTCCAAAGAAATATAAAATTGAGTTGCGCCGGGGTCTCCCTGACGCCCTGTACGGCCCCGCAGCTGGTTGTCAATCCGCCTGCTCTCATGGCGTTCAGTCCCGATAATGTGCAGGCCCCCGAGTTCGACTACCTTTTTATGTTCCTCAAGGGTTTCTTTTTTATACTTTTCCATTAGCTGCTCAGACTCTTTAACCAGGATATCCGGATCGGAATCTTTGCCTTTCGAATCATTTTGAACCAGAAAATCGGGGTTGCCTCCCAAAAGGATATCTGTACCGCGGCCGGCCATATTGGTGGCAATGGTAACCGTATTCAAACGTCCGGCCTGAGCTACGATTTCGGCCTCTTTTTCGTGGTACTTTGCATTGAGGACATTGTGGGGTACTCCCGACCTTTTCAGCATCTGGCTGATCACTTCTGATTTTTCAATGGAGACTGTGCCGACAAGAACCGGCTGCCCCGTTTTGTGCCGCCGCGTTATCTCGTCAACTACCGCTTTGAATTTGGCCTTTTCAGTTTTATAAACCACGTCCGGCAAATCCCGGCGGATCATGGGCATGTGTGTGGGGATAACCACCACATCGAGTTTGTAGATCTTTCTGAATTCCTCTTCTTCGGTTGCGGCCGTGCCGGTCATACCGGCAAGCTTTTCGTACATGCGGAAGTAGTTCTGGAAAGTAATTGTAGCCAGAGTCTGGGATTCATGCTCAATCCGGACCCCTTCCTTGGCTTCGATAGCCTGGTGCAGCCCTTCGCTGTAACGGCGGCCAAACATCAGACGTCCGGTAAACTCGTCAACAATGATTACTTGGCCGTCCTTGATTACGTAGTCCCTGTCTCTTTTCATCAGCGCGTGCGCTTTCAGCGCCTGCTGCATATGATGAGTCAGTTCCGTGTGCTGATCGTCGTATAGGTTATCCACCTTGAGCATTTTTTCGGCAAGGGTTACGCCTGCTTCGGTAAGAGCAACAGTGTGCGACTTTTCGTCAACCGTGTAATCCCTGTCTTTGACCAGGCGCGGCACCAGCCGGGCAAAGTTATAATAAAGATCGGTAGGTTTATCGGCCTGGCCCGAGATAATCAGGGGAGTCCTGGCCTCATCTATGAGAATGCTGTCGACTTCGTCTACAATGGCATAGTTGAGTTCTCTTTGGACCATTTGATCGGGATGTGTGGACATGTTGTCCCTGAGGTAATCAAAACCGAATTCATTGTTCGTGCCGTAAACGACATCGGAAGCGTAAGCGCGTTTGCGCTCGTCAAAATCCAGACCATGCACAACAAGGCCGACCGAAAGGCCTAAAAATGTATAGATTTTACCCATCCATTCGCTGTCCCGTTTGGCCAGGTAATCGTTGACGGTTACGACATGCACGCCCTCCCCGGTGAGCGCGTTGAGATAAACGGGTAAAGTGGCCACCAGTGTTTTTCCTTCACCAGTTTTCATTTCCGCTATTCTTCCCTGGTGCAAAACAATACCGCCCATCAACTGCACGTCGAAGTGACGCATATTTAAAACACGCCGGCTGACCTCCCTGACTACCGCAAAAGCCTCGGGAAGAAGATCATCCAGTGTTTCACCCTGATCCAGGCGGTTCTTGAATTCCACCGTCTTATTTTGAAGTTCTGAATCGGGAAGGGACTGTAATTCAGCTTCGTAGGAGTTGATTTTATCAACAATCTTCTGCATCCGCTTAATTTCCCGGGAATTATCATCCAGCAAATTCCTGAGTATGTTAAGCAAGAAAATCACCTTCTTAAATGAAGAGGAACCCCCTGGTTCCTCCTTTTGACTGATTCCAATTGTATCATTTTAAAACAAGAACTGCAAGATCTCTAAAACTCCGGTTCAATCAAACCGTAATTGCCATCCTTGCGTTTGTATAAGACATTGACTTGTTCCGTATCTGAATTTGAAAATACAAAAAAGCTGTGTCCGAGAAGATTCATTTGCAGCACTGCCTCATCTACCGTCATCGGTTTGATGGCAAATCGTTTTGTGCGCACTATCTGGGGGTAATCGTAATCTGCGAACCGTTCGCCCGGCGTTTCCCCGACAGCTTTGCCAAGGCGCTTGAAAAGCCTCCCCTTATGTTTCTGAACCTGTTTTTCCAGCTTTTCCACTACCAGATCAACAGAAGCATACATGTCCGGCGTGGATTCCTCACCACGTAAAATTATACCATTTACCGGGATTGTTACCTCAACACGGTGAAAGCCCCTTTCAACTGCAAGTGTCACCTGTGCTTCACGGATGTTATCCAAATACTTTTCCACCTTGCCTACGCGTTTAGAGATATAATCCTTCAAAGCCTCGGTAACCTCAACATTCCTACCCCTCACCTGAATGTTCACGCAACATCCACCTCCTGTATTTCCCAATATATATTATTCCCGCCAGACCCCGCCTTAAAATAAAAATCCCCAGCCCCGCTTTTTTCAGGACTGGGGAGTCTAGTTACGACCTGACTACATTAGCTGCCTGAGGTCCACGGGCGCCCTCGACTATATCGAATTCCACCGCTTGACCTTCCTGGAGGGTTTTGAAGCCTTCCTCCTGGATGGCCGAATAGTGTACAAAGACATCTCCGCCATCTTCCCTCTCAATAAAGCCATAACCCTTTTCTGCACTAAACCATTTTACTTTACCTTGCAAATCTCTTTCCTCCTAAAAATATTAAATCTTATAGCCTTTTAGACTACTTAGGGTGTATGTTAACATACCCGTAAAACCGTGTCAAGCAGTCATGCCTCAAATAGGACGGGCATGGTAACTTTAAGCAAAAGCAGTTTAAATAGGATTAACCGCTAATCCTTTTTGCAACCTCTTCGACTATTTTGGGCAGTATTTCTCCGGTTTTAGAGTGAAAAAACAGGTCGGCGGAATGATCAAGGGGAGTTGGAGCCATGTTGATAATGATCAGCCTGGCGCCGGCGCCCTGCGCATACTGCGGCATGTAAGCGGCAGGATAAACAACAAGCGACGAACCCAAAGAAAGCATCAAGTCACAGCTCTGCGCCCTGTACTCCGCCTCGGCCATTTCCTTTGCCGGCATCACCTGGCCGAAAGATATGGTCGCTTCTTTCAAGGGCCCCCCGCAGCTTTTGCAAACCGGCGCGATGATCTCTTCTTTTTCTTCCAGAAGCGCCTGGATGTCGTCCCTTGAATAGCTTTCACGGCATTTCAGGCAGCTTACAATAGCGCTCGTGCCGTGAATTTCAATGACTTTTTCCGCAGAGCTGCCTGCCTTGTGGTGCAGCCGGTCTATGTTCTGAGTTATGATGCAGTCAAGCTTGCCTATCTTCTCCAGTTCGGCCAGGGCCAGGTGAGTCAGGTTCGGCATGGCGTCCCTGATGACAGGATAAGTGACCCTGCTGCGCAGCCAATATCGTTTACGGGCCTCTTCACTGGCCAGAAAGTCCTGAAAATAGACAGGCTGGTATTTTTCCCAGATGCCTCCCGGACTGCGGAAATCGGGGATCCCGGACTCTGTGCTTACACCGGCGCCTGTGAAGGCCACCACTTTTTTTGCTTTGCTGATTAGTTCCGCAGCCGCGGCAATATTAATCGTTTCGTCCAAAGCATTCACCTGCTTAAAAATATAATGAATCCAAACCTTTCCTGATAAGACATTCTAACATTTAACGGATACAAGCTCAATAGAATGGTTGTGAAAGCCTTCACATATGTTAAAACCCACCCTTTTACAGGTAGGTTTTTATAATTGGTGCGGCAGAAGGGACTTGAACCCCCACGGGCGTACTGCCCATAAGAACCTGAATCTTACGCGTCTGCCAATTCCGCCACTGCCGCATGTATTCAGTTAAATCAAGGGCCAAGAAAGATTATAACATCCCTTGCCGAGGAGGTCAATAAGAGTTCAAGAGAAGAGTTCAGGATATGTTTAAGTAAAATCATTGACACAACTTGAAAATTTTTATTTAAATATTCCCTGCTCTTTTTGTTTTTGAAACTTGATTGTGCTGCACTTTTCACACCTGAATTCCGGAAATTTATCTTTTGTTTTATCATACCCCTTTGCCCTGACAATTCTGTAACCCCTGGAACGTTTGCCGCAATCAGCGCAAACAATATCTTCCGCTACTTCCCATTGAGGATTCATAGCTTTTGATGTAAATATAAATTTGTCTACCCAAAAGAAAATCAGCCCGCCAACAAGATTAGCTATAACTGTATTCCAAGTAACTCCAAAATGTAAATACATTAAACAAAGCGCTAAAATTGGTGAACTTAACTGCCAACGTGTTAAATATAATAAATACTGTTTAATCAATGTAAACATCTATAAGTCTCCTTTTTCATAAGAGGATCCTCATCGATTCCGGCAGCTTTAAGTACATGCCCATCATAACCGGCACGGCCCTTTTAAAGGTATCCTATCTTTCATTATGTTTCAGCCTCATAAGATATTCCCGGACAAAGTTAATTAAACCAGTAAATCAATCCATTTCTCCCTTAAATAACAAGTTTGATGCTCTTTTCTTATCACTTATCTTAACACAAAAATATTGAAACCGCCCTGCTCCAGTGAATTATACTTCTATCATATTATGCGTAATAAAAAAGGAGACTTTTAGAAGTCCCCTTATCAGCATCTTATATATGTTTAAACCAAATATTGGTCTGGTAATTTTTATTTTATTTATTTTAATGGAAGAGCCTACGGCTCTTTTATGAACGTTATCTTCACCCGCCTTCCTTTGGCTTCCCGGATAGCGTATCCTCATCATATTTATAGCTTTTTACGACATATCCTCTTCTATCAGGCTCTGATGCAACAAGGATTTCAGTTGGGTCTGCAGAATTAAAGAAAGTTTTTTTGTTGTCAAGCTGTTCGACTTGTTCGCTTTTGCAGGAAGGACAGGCGACTGCTTTTTCCGGCCCCGTTGCCAGCGTTTTAAACCTTTTCCCGCAATTACCACATTTAAAATTTCCTACAGGCATGTTTCTAACCTCCTTTTCAGAAAAATATGCCAGCAATTTAGTTTTCTTATTAAGAAATTATAAGCTATGCATTTTTGTTATGCAATATATTGTTTATATAAATAATTATTATAATATTGCGATAATATATGGACATGCTCGTTAATTGAAGGAGATAATTTATTTCAGAGCTTGAGCCCGGGACCGTTTTCCTTAAGCCACTTCCGTGCTTTTTTATAACCGGGCATATACAGGGCTACCATATTCCAGAATTCCCTGGAGTGGTTTAAATATCTTAAATGACAAACCTCATGAACAACAATATAATCAATCACCCACTCGGGGGACATGATTAATTTCCAGTTAAAATTAAGATTGCCTTTTTTGGAGCAGCTTCCCCACCGCGTTTTCTGTTCCTTGATCCTCATGATATTATATGTCAGCCCGGTGATTTTGCAAAAATAATCAAGCCTGTCTTCTATAAAAACTCTGACGGCTTTTTTATACCAGCGCTTTAAAACATTTTCCACCAGGAACTTTCTTTCGTCTACCTCGATTTCCTTATTTGTAAATATCTCAAACCTTGTCCCATTGAATTTAATGGCTGTGCGCTTGTCCTCATGCTTAAAAATCCTAATCTCATATTCCTTCCCTTTATAGAGAACCTTTTCACCGCTTTCCCATTCTCTTTTGTACCCACCGGCCTTCCTTGATTGTAATTCCAGGTAATGCTTGTATATCCAGCTTCTTTTAGCCTCCAGAGCCCTTTCAACATCATTTATCCTGGCGCTATGCGGCTTGACAACCCTGAAGCCGTTAAGATCAATGGTAAGCCTGATGCACCTGGCCTGTTTGCTTTCTGTGAGGGTATAGGGTATGGAAATGTTTCCGATGTTAACATAAAGTTTCTTGTTAGCTTTCATCAAGGTCTTCCTTTAGAGTAAACTGTCTTTTGCGCACTCTTACCCAATCAAGAATGATCATTTTTTAAAAAGTTGCCCGTAATAAAATATGAAGCGTGGGATACAACAAGAAGTCTCTGCTGTTCGTCAAAAACCTTGCCTTCCGTTCGAATAATGGAATTACCGCTGCTGATCAACTGTCCCACTGCTGTAAGCATGCTCCCTTTCGGTGAATTTCTTATGTAACTGATGTTCAGATCGATTGTTACAATACTTTTTCCCAAAGTTAAGCAGGTCGCTCCCATTGCTATATCAGAAATTGAGGCAAGAATGCCGCCATGTACAGTGCCGTATATATTGCAATGCCTATTTGAAACTGCTAACTTGAAAGCAACTGTGCCCTCTTTAATATCGATCATTTCAATCCCAAGAAAATTATCGTAATTTGGGTCCTGGCATATTTCTTTAAAGTAATTTTTTATCCATTCCAGGTGTTCATCATCCACAGCTAAAGCTCCCCTTATAAATTTTCCTGTCCTGTTAAATCTTTGCCGCACTTTGAGCGCCGGGTTGCATACCAGGAAAATCCGGTTTGGCATTCCGGGCAAGCTGTTGAACATAGTATAGCACATTTTCTCCGCCTCCTTTTCTTCAGCATATCTGCAGAACATTATTTCTTAAATATCGATTATATAAATTTAATCACTGAATAAATATATAAATGAATTAGTCTATTTCTAAAAAAGAGGGGGTGAGAAAAATGGCGGCATGGGGAGGAATATTAACAATTATTGGGGCAGTACTTATCTTGATTGCTGGCATTATGAATTTATTTGGCATGCCCGGTGTTCCATGGCTTGGCGCAGTTACCAATATCATCCTTGGACTTGGCTTAATTTTCTGGCCGCTATCCGTATTGCTGGCGCCAAAAAAGCAATCATAAAAAACAAAGCTTAAACTTAAATAAATCTTAAATATATCTTCCCCCTGTTATTCAGGGGGTTTTTATTGTAAACATACTTGACAATATTACTGTCATTCTATATACTGGACATAAGGTAAGATAGTGCATAAAAAATCCAGCCCGGGAGGTGTTTGACGGATAATTTTTGGTAAAAATATAATACTAAGTTCAGTTAAAAGTACTTTTAATCTTATTTTTATGGAGGTGCAAGATAATTATGGATTTAACGAAATGGGATCCAAGAGACATGTCCACTCTGCGCCAGTCCATCAACAGGCTCTTTGACGAAACTTTTCCGTTTCCCAGAAAAAGCGATGTATGGACTTTCCCTGTAGACATCCAGGACAGTGCGGAGAAAATCGTTATTAAGGCGGAAATCCCCGGCCTTGAAAAAGAAGATATTAAAATTCACTTTGTAAATAATGAATTGAGCATCCAGGGAGAGCGCAAGAGCGAGCAAAGGGAAGAAGGCGCCCGCTATCTTAAGGTGGAACGCAACTATGGAAGCTTCTACCGTTCTTTCAAAATAGATGTTCCGATAAAATCAGGTGAAATAAAAGCAAACTATAAGAACGGGCTTTTGGAAATAATCCTTCCCAAGGAAGAAGAAGTCAAGCCCAAAGAAATAACAATTAATGTCCAGGAATAGCGATGCAGCTTCCTGCACGACTAGCTGGCGTTATAGCCGGCTATTTTTTTGATCTTTTTTAGATCAGGAAGATATTAGTTTAACAAATACTTCCCTTTGCCTTGGGCCGTCGAATTCACAGAAAAAAACACCCTGCCAGGTCCCTAACAGTAACTTTCCGCCCTCAACCAGAATTACCTGGGAAGTCTGCAGCAGGCTGGCCTTTATGTGCGCGGCCGAGTTACCCTCCGGGTGCAGGTAATTCCCCTCCCAGGGAACCATTTTCTCAAGCTTTGAAGCTATATCCTGAACGACGGTGGGGTCCGCATTTTCGTTAATCAACAGCGCGGCCGTTGTATGTGGAACATAAAGGACACAGATCCCTTCACTTATCCCGCTTTCCGTAATCAACCTTCTGATTCGCGGGGTGATATCCACCAATTCAGTATGACGAGTGGTCCTGACTTCTATTGTCTTGTAATTCTCTACCATCCCTTCACCCCATTTGCTTTGATTGGCCTAAAAGAAATGCCGTTTCCACAGCCTCCATCGGGCTGTGTGCCTGGCGGACGGCAAACTCCTGCATGCCCCGTTTCATTTCCCAGGTAGAAAGGCCCACTACCGGTTTGCCCATCTTCAGGGCAAGGCCAATCTCAGATAGAGTTCCATAACCTCCTGAAATAGCGATAAGTACATCAGCAGCACAGGTAATTACTGCATTTCGGGCATCCCCCAGGCCGGTCGGCAAGGCTATGGTAAGGAAGGGATTCGATTCGCTGCGGCTCCTCCCTGGAAGAATGCCGATTACAATTCCATCTGCCCGGCGGGCCCCTTTTGCTGACGCCTCCATAACGCCCCCCCTGCCCCCGCAAATAAGCACAGCGCCTCTTTTGGCAATTTCAAAACCAACTTCCCCTGCGAGGGACGCTTCCTTTTCTGTACATTCTCCAGCGCCGACAACTCCTATATAAAGAACCGGTTTCATCTTAAAGCTCCTTTTGGCTCAGTTTAAAAGTAAGCGACTCCAACCCAACTGACAGATCAATATTGATCACTTCTACACCCTCGGGGATAACAAGATTCACAGGCGTATAATTAAGAACACCTTCCAGACCGTTTTTGACCATCTGATCGACTACTTCCTGGGCGGCGTTAGCAGGAACTGCGATGATTCCTATCCGCACATGATGATTTTTTATGATTTCCGGCATTTTAACCATTGGTAAGACCTCAATCCTGCCAACTATTTTTCCTATTTTTGCCGGGTTGCTGTCAAATACCGCGACAATTGAAAATCCGCGCTTATTAAAGCCCTGATAATCGCAAACAGCATAACCCAAGGCCCCGGCCCCAACAAGGATGAGGGGCCATTTTTGATCAAGCCCCAGGATATTTAAAGTACAGCCTAATAAATCCTTTACTTTGTACCCTACCCCGCGTGTGCCGAAATCACCGAAATAAGCGAGGTCTTTTCTTACCTGTGCCGGATTAATACTTAACCCCTCTGCAATTTCACCGGATGAGACAAACCCAACTTCTTTTTGATCAAGGTTCTCCAAGAATCTTGAATATAACGATAACCTTGCGACAGTCGCTTCAGGTATTCTGGGCGCCTTCACATTCAAAACTCCCTGGTCAATTACGAATAATCAGAACATTGATACTTATTAATATATATCAGCGCCTCACTACTGTCAAATAAATTTATTGTTTATTTTTATAAGGCATTTTGTACAGCTTGTATAGTCAGATCAATGTCTTCACCGCTATGTGCGGAAGAAATAAACCAGGTTTCAAATTGGGACGGCGCAAGGTAAATCCCCTGATCGAGCATTTTCTTAAAAAACTGCGCGTAACGATTTGTGTCTGACCTGCAGGCGGAATTATAATCTGTCACCTTGTCCGCTGTGAAAAATAAAGAGACCATGGAGCCGACCCGGTTAATTGCAACCCCGGCGCCGGATTCAGCGGCAGCCCTGGCAAGTCCGTCAGCCAGACGCGCTCCTTTGCTTTCGAGATGCTCATAAAAACCGTTTTGCCGTAAAATCTTTAAAGTCGCCAAGCCTGCAGTCACGGCAAGCGGGTTTCCCGAAAGCGTTCCGGCCTGGTAAACCGGACCCTGCGGGGCTATACGTTCCATAATTTCACGCCTGCCGCCGTACGCTCCTACCGGCAGGCCTCCGCCAATCACTTTTCCCAGACAGGTTAAGTCAGGTTTGACGCCGTACAGCTCCTGCGCTCCGCCGTAAGCAACCCTGAAGCCCGTGATAACCTCGTCAAAAATGAGCAAAGAGCCAAATCTGCCGGCCAGATCCCGGATACCTTTCAAAAAACCCGGATCAGGCGGTACTACACCCATGTTTCCGGCAACCGGCTCAACAATCATAGCGGCAATGTCCTTGCCTTCCTTTTTAAAGACAGCCTCAAGCATGTCCAGGTCGTTGTACGCTGAAACGATCGTATCAGCCGCCGCATTTCCGGGCACCCCCGGACTGTCCGGTAAACCAAGCGTCATCGAACCCGAACCGGCTTTTACCAGCATAGAGTCGGCGTGGCCGTGATAACAGCCCTCAAATTTGACAATCTTATCCCGGCCTGTAAAAGCACGGGCAAGCCTTAAGGAACTCATTACCGCTTCCGTGCCTGAATTAACCAGTCGCACCATGTCAATCGAAGGTACGGCGGCAACAATGGCGCCAGCCAGGTTTGTTTCCAGTTCAGTCGGAGCGCCGTAGCTTGTCCCCAGTTCCACACATTCCTTCAGCGCTTTTACAACTTCAGGATGACAGTGTCCCAGGATCAAAGGCCCCCAGGAACATACATAATCTATGTACTTGTTCCCGTCAGCATCAAAAATATTGCTGCCCCTGCCTTTTTCAATAAAAACAGGATTTCCCCCAACCGCTTTGAAGGCCCGGACAGGGCTGTTGACACCGCCCGGAATAATTCGTTTGGCCTGATCAAATAAAGCGGCCGAATTAAGGTATCTTTTTTCCTGCATCTTTTTCCCAGCCTTTAGTCAAGGAAATACTCCATGCTGCTTTTTTTTAATTCCGCGGTGCTGAAAAGTATCCGGTAACCTGTGATTCCTGTTGATAAAGAGATCTTTTCTGCAACACTGCGGCAGTCTTGTTCTTTTTTTCCGTGGATAACCGTGTAAAGTGTATAAGGCCACCCGGGCGCGCTTGGGCGGTTATAACAATGGGTCACTTCGGGAAAGGAGGCCATTACCCGGCCAACCTCTTTTATCCTTTCTTCGGGAACAGGCCAGACAACCATTGCATTGGCAACATAACCCACATCATGGTGTTTGACCACAGCGCCGAAACGGCGGATAATCCCTCTGGCAAGAAAGTCTTTTACCTTCGCGACGACTTCCTCTTCACATACGCCAAGCCTGTCCGCAATATCCCTGAACGGACGGCTGACCAGCGGCAAACCTTTCTGTAGTTCCCTGACCAGTTCCTTTTCCTGTTCACTCAGCATTTAAACACCTATGTGATCTTAAAATTAACACCAATTTTAAAAACATTTTCCGCAGGAAGTGACAATAACTCTTTTATACCCGTAAGTTCACGGATATTTTTTATTGTCTGATCAAGCTTATCCTGGGATTCCGCTAAAACTGTAAACCACATGTTAAACTCGTGGTCACGGAGGTAGTTATGTGTTACTCCCCGAAAACCATTGATTATCGCAGCCACTTCACTTACCCGCTCAGGGGGTACTTTTAGGGCGCACAGCGTTCCCTTGTACCCGACCCGCCTGGAATCGAAAACTGCCCCCAAACGGCGTATAATTCCGGCATCTTTCAAACGCCCGAGGCGTTTGATAATTTCTTCTTCGGATACATTCAATTCCTCAGCCAATGCCCGGTAGGGTTCGGCCACTACGGGCAGGCCGTTTTGAACGATATTCAGCAAATCCCTGTCTGTTTCATCAAGCATTTTCATTCATCCCTGCCGCCCAATGTTTGCTTATGCCGGCACCAGGGCTCCTCGCCCATGTAGTCCCCGGTATAAAAATAGGCCCGCGCCCGGCAGCCTCCGCAGATCTTCCTGTACTGGCAGATCCCGCACGACCCCTGGTATTTTTCCGAACGGAGCCTGTTTAAGACGCTGTTTTCCTTCCAAATGGCTCTGAAAGGGATCTCCCTAACATTGCCAAGCGGTATGTCCAAATATGCGCAGGGCTGTACTTCCCCCAGCGGGCTGATGATGCAGTACGCTATACCGGCCAGGCAGCCCTTGCTGAATCTAAGCTTCAAGCCCATTTGTCTGGCAATTCGCATGAACTGGGGGGCGCAGGTCGGCTTTAACTCTATATTTACTTCCTTCTGTTTCTTTAGAATTTTATGCAGCAATTCCTCATGCTGCTCGGATGTAAGGGAGCCTTCTTTGATATCCACCGCCCGGCCGGTAGGTACAAGGAAAAAAATGTGGTGGGCAATAGCCCCTTCTTCTACGGCAAAATCAGTCAGGGCTTCTACATCATTGTAATTCCAGTCAACCACCGTGGTATGAATCTGAAACGGCAGTCCCTCCCGCCGGCAGGCCCGCATGCCTTCCACAGCCGCCTGCCAGGAGCCTTGAGCGCCGCGCCAGTAGTCGTGCTGTTCTATGTCCAGGCTGTCCAGGCTGATTCCCGCGGCCATAATCCCCGCTTTTTTTAACCGCTCTGCCACATCTCCGGTAATAAGCGTTCCGTTGGAACCCAGAACAGGCCTTAATCCGCTTTTGCGGGCATATTCAACAAGCTCGTAAAGATCCGGCCTTAAAAGAGGTTCTCCCCCGCTGAAAATCATTATTTTAAAACCCGACCGGGCAATTTCATCGATCATGGTCATGGCTTCCGCAGTCGTCAGTTCAGCGGCTTTTATTTCGCCGGCGTTGCGGTAGCAGTGCAGGCAGCGCAGGTTGCATGCGTTGGTTGTATTCCAGGAAACCAGCAAGCTGATTATCCCCTTTCCTGCAGCCAGCGGGCCACGTCTTTGGCGTGATAAGTCAGAATAACATTTGCCCCGGCGCGTTTGATTGCAGTCAGGTTTTCTAAAACAACATCGCGCTCTTCAAGCCAGCCCTGACGGGAAGCAGCCTTGACCAGGGCGTATTCCCCGCTGACGTTATAGGCGGCCAAAGGACAGTCGAAGTTTTCTCTTGCCCTGCTGATTATATCAAGGTAGGCAAGGGCCGGTTTGATCATGATCAGATCAGCCCCGCTTTCCACATCAATATTCATCTTGCGCAGGGCTTCCCGGGCATTGCCGTAATCCATCTGGTAAGATTTGCGGTCGCCGAACTTGGGACTAGAAGCGGCGGCCTCGCGAAAGGGTCCGTAATAAGAAGAGGCGAATTTGGCCGAATAGGCCATTACCGGGGTATCCGTGTAACCCGCCTGATCGAGATGGCTGCGGATGGCGCCGGCGCTGCCGTCCATCATATCCGAAGGAGCAACCATGTCCGCTCCTGCCCTGGCATGTGAATGAGCGGTCAGAGCCAGCAGCTCCAAGGTCGGATCATTTAATACACGGCCGTCCCTGACTATTCCGCAGTGTCCGTGGCTCGTATAACCGCAAAGACACACATCAGTTATTAAAAACAGCTCAGGAAGCTCTCTTTTAATAATCCGGAGGGATTCCTGCACAATTCCTTCGTCATTATAGGCTTCGGTGGCCATTTCGTCTTTTTCAGTCGGCACGCCGAAAATCAGCACGGCCTGGATACCGAGTTCTTTAACCGTTGACAGTTCCTCAAGCAGTGTATCTATAGAAAAATTGAAAATTCCGGGCATGGATTCGATTTCTTTGCGGACACCTTTGCCGCGGGTTACAAAAACAGGATAGATTAAATCTTCCACTACAAGTGTTGTTTCCCTGACCAGACGGCGCATGCGCTCATCGTTGCGCAAGCGGCGCAGCCTCACTACAGGATAAATCATCAATACCATCCCTTTATTTCGTACTTGTTGCTTTAAAGTCCAATTTCCTGATCACTCAGGTAACAGGCGGGATCGGAAGCCCAGAAATCGCCGCAGGCAGCTTCGGCCCGGGTGCGCGAGTTCCCGTTGCAGAGATCAAGCCAGCGGCAGGCGCCGCACCTTCCTTTTAATAAGGAACGGCGGTTTCTAAGACCTGCCATAACCGGGTTGTCTGCATCCCGCCAGATTTCCGAAAAAGGTCTTCTCTTGATATTACCGAACGTATGCTGGAGTGTGAACTGGTCGGGATGGACATTGCCGTCCCAGTCCACAGCGCCAAGGGCCGCTCCCGAACGGTTGCCCCCATTTAACCTGAGCAGGTGGTATACTTCCTCAGCCCTGGCCTGGCTGCTCCTGAGTAATTTCAAATACACATAGACGCCGTCGGCGTGATTATTTACTGTCAAGACTTCCTTCTGCAGCCCCCGGCGGTGATAATCCAACACCCGGTCCATAATCAGATCCAGCGCTGCACGCTTTTCGGCGGCTGTTATATCCTGATCGGACATTTCAGTGCCCCGTCCTGCGTAGGCAAGGTGGTAAAAACAAATCCGGGGGATGTTCTCCGTTTCGATTAATTCAAATACGGATTCTATTTCAGACAGGTTATACTTGTTTATTGTAAAGCGCAGGCCCACCTTCTGCCCTACGGAAAGGCAGTTCCGGATCCCCTGCAGGGCAGCGTCAAAAGCGCCGCGAAGGCCGCGGAAACTGTCGTTGATCTCTTTCGTGCCATCCAAACTGACACCGACATAACTTACTCCCGCATCTTTAATCTTTTTTGCGGCGTCAAGAGTGATCAGCGTTCCGTTGGTTGAAATGGTTAAACGAAGGCCCAGTTTTCCGGCATAGCTGATCAGGTCAAAAAAGTCCGGCCTTAAAACCGGCTCCCCCCCTGAAAGAAGCAGCGCAGGGACCCTGAACGCCGCAAGGTCATTTAAAAAACTAACCGCTTCCTGATAAGTTAATTCTTCCCCCGGCCCTGACCGCGCAGACGCATAACAGTGCCTGCACTTAAGATTGCAGGCCCGGGTTATGTTCCAGGCGACCACTGGGCCATACCCCGCAGCCGCGCCGGAGCGCTGCGAAGAGGAGCTTTCGCTGTAACGCAGCGAATCGCCATAGTATTCAGTGCCGGAAAGAAGCTTGGTAATGCTGATCAAATTATTCAGAGCCCTTCTTTAATTGCTTTTTATTAATTGCTTCTTAGAATTGCTTCAACAAGCCCCTCAGACGTATATTCCCGGGCGACAATATCCGCCCTTAAGCCGGATTCAGCCGCAGCCTGAGCTGTTACGGGGCCGATGCAGGCTACCTGGATATTTCTCATCAATGCGGGCAATTCGGATCCGCCAAACAGCTGCACAAAATTATGCACCGCAGACGGGCTGGCGAAGGTGATCAGGTGAATTAAGCCCTGCTCCAGCATCCGCCTTAGATAGTCCGGATCGCCCCCGGCTGTACAGGTCCGGTAAGCGATTACCTCTTCAACCTCCGCTCCAAGGCCTGCCAGAGCTTCCTTTAGAAATTTACGGGCTTTGTCCGACCTGGGCAGCAAAATACGATCTCCCGTTTTAATCATGTCCTTGATACTGGCCACAACCTCTTCCGCTATGTATACCGACGGCGTCAAGGCGACCCTGAGGCCGTGTTCTTCCAGCGCTTCCCTCGTTTTGGGACCAATCGCCGCGAGTTTAATCCCCTTTAAATCCCGGATATCTATTAAACGTTCGTTCATTCTTTTGAAAAAGAATTTTACACCATTTTTGCTGGTAAAAATAATCCAGTTAAACTGCCCGATTCTGTCCAGCGCCTGATCCAACGGACTGCTATCATCAGGCCCGGCAATCGCGATGGTAGGGAAAACAATTACTTCCCCGCCTTGTTCCGTTAAAAGACGGGCAAGGCCTTCACCCTGCTGTGCTTCACGGGTGACTAAAATACGCCTGCCGGTAAAAGGCTTTTTTTTCAGCCACCAGAGCTTTTTATGCAAACCGGCTACGCCGCCGATAACAATCACGGCCGGGTTTTTAAAATTTTCCCGTTCAGCCTGCAAGGCAATATCAGCTAGCGTTCCCTGTAAAAATTCCTGTTCCGCCCATGTACCCCAGCGGATTAAAGCAGCCGGTGTTTCGCCGCTGCGCCCGTGTTTGATAAGCTGCCCACAGATGGCTTTCAGGTTGGCCATTCCCATCAGAAAGACCAGGGTTCCTGGTCCTGCAGCTATTTTGTCCCAGGCAATCATCGAATTTTCCTTGTCGGGGTCTTCATTTCCCGTAACAATTGTTACAGACGAGGCATGGCTGCGGTGCGTAAGGGGAATTCCGGCATAAGCCGGCGCAGCCACGGCGGATGTGACGCCGGGCACGACTTCAAAAGGCACGCCCGCTTCAGCCAGGGCTTCCGCCTCTTCCCCGCCCCTGCCAAAAATAAAGGGGTCGCCGCCTTTAAGGCGCACAACTGTTTTCCCTTCCCCGGCCAGGCCAATCAGCAATGAATTTATTCCGTCCTGGGTTCCGGCCAGGCCGGTAGTTTTTTTCCCCATAAATATTTTCCCGGCCTCGGGGCTCGCAAAAGAAAGCACCTGGGGATTAACCAGCCTGTCGTAAACAATAACGTCGGCTTTCTCCAAACACTGAATGCCTTTAACGGTAATCAGCCCCGGATCGCCCGGACCGGCGCCGACCAGATATACTATACCTTTTGACACTGATTATCAAACTCCTGACGGACCGACTTCAATATTGAAGCTGCGCCTTTGGATAGCAGCTTCTGGGCAAGTTCTTTGCCTAAAACGTCTGCCTGTTCTTTAGGGCCGGTGGTTCTTTCCCTGACAAGGCGACTCCCGTCGAGGGTAAGCGCTATTCCTTCAAGAACAAGGGAATCGCCTTCAGCCTGTCCGATCGCGCCTATCGGCGCCTGGCATCCGCCTTCGAGTTCCTTCATAAAAGACCTTTCGGCGGTTACGGCCGCCCTTGAGTCCCCATGATCCAGGCGCGATATCATCCTGTGTATTTCTTCATCGTTTTCCCGTATTTCAACACCGATTGATCCCTGTCCAACCGCCGGTATGCAAATCGAATAAGGTATTTTTTGGGCAATTATTTCTTCGAAGCCCAGTCTTTTAATCCCTGCAAAAGCCAGTATAAGCGCATCCAGACCCTCTTCCGAGAGCTTCTTCAGACGGGTGGTCAGGTTGCCGCGCATGGTTGTCATTTTCAAATCAGGCCGGTAATGCAGCAGCTGGGCAATTCGCCTTAGGCTGCTTGTGCCAATCGAAGCGCCCTTTGGCAGATTCTGAAGGGTTACTCCGGCAGGCGCGATTAAAACATCCCCCGGCCATTCCCGGCGGCAGACAGCGCCGATAGACAACTTATCGGGCAAACTGGTGGGAAGATCCTTCATACTGTGAACGGCAAGATCTATTTTCCCCTCCAGCAGGGCTATTTCCAGTTCTTTAGTAAACAGGCCCTTATCGCCAATCTTAGCGAGGGCCACGTCCTGAACATTATCACCAAGGGTCTTGATTCCAACTATTTGGAACAATAATCCCGGCTCTAAATTTTGCAGTTCCCCTAGCACCCAGCGGGCCTGGCAGAGGGCGAGAACACTGTCTCTGGTCCCAATTCTTATTTCCCGCTTCAAACTCTACCTCCGTCGATCATTGTTTTAAGCCTGTGCTCCCTGACTTGCTCTTCTTCAACCTGCAAGTCGAAAAGGGCTTGCAGAACTTCGGTGTAAAGATGCCCCTTTGATGTTAAAGCGTAATCCTTCAATCTTGTTATCGGCACATGCAGAAGCTGGTTAACAATTGAATTCACCAAAGAACCGATTACCTTGCGGTCATGCGGCGTCAGTTCACCAAGACGGTTTAATGCCCGGCGAAGCTCGTGTTGTTTAATTTCTTCCGCCCATTGCTTTAATGCGGAGACTGTCGGGACCACGAATTGCGTACCCAGCCACTTCATAAACTGATCCAATTCGTGTTCAATTATACCTTCAGCATCAACAGCCATCTGTCTTCTCAAAGCAAGGTTCCGGTCTACGATATACTGCAGATCGTCAATGTCATATAAAGAAATTCCCGGCAACTCGGCCACCGCAGGATCGATATCACGCGGGACGGCAATATCCACAATCAGAATCTTTGCTCCCGGACGTGAACAAAGCGCTTCAGCCACCTGCCGGTGATGAACTACATAGTGAGGAGCGCCTGTACAGCTGATTACAATATCCGACTTGATCAGGTGCTGGTATAGTTCTTCAAACCTTACCGCCCTGCCGCCGAATTCCTTGGCCAGCTCCAGAGCGCGGTCGTATGAACGGTTGGATACTATTACTCCGTTTACTCCGTTGGCGACGAGATAGCGTACGGAAAGCTCGCTGATTTTGCCGGCGCCCAGAATCAGCACGGAACGGCCTTTTAAATCGCCCAGGGTCTGCCTGGCCAATTCAACAGCAGCATAACTGACTGAAACAGCATTCTGATCGATGGCTGTTTCCCTGTGGACCTTCTTGCCGACGGTTATGGCCTGCTGAAAAAGAGAGTTTAAACAGCTGTTGGTGGAACCGTTCGCATAGGCTACCTGGTAAGCGCTTCGCACCTGGCCCAGAATTTCTGTCTCTCCTACAACCATTGAATCCATGCCGGACGCAACTCTGAACAAATGACGGATTGCATCGTAAAGAATATGGACATATGTAAAGTTTTTAATTTGTGAAATATCCGTTCCGGACTTACGGGAAAGGAAACTTTGAACGACGCCGATTCCCTCGTCAAGTTCCTTGGAAGCAACATAAACTTCCGTTCTGTTGCAGGTAAATAAAACCACGCATCCATCAATAACTGGATGTGAGCAGAGCGCGTCAAGTGCTTCTTTTGTCAACTGTTCAGTAAAAGAAAGCTTTTCCCTTATTTCCACGGGCGCCGTTCTATGGCTGACGCCTACCGCTACGATAAACATCGTTTATTATACGCTCCCTCGCTTGATTCCACTGACCCCGTTCGACCATTCCCAAAAGATCATCATCAAGAAGATTATTTAAAATAACACGGCCTTTATCCTTTTTTTCAGCCGCACCAAGCATTTTAAGGCGGATTTCGCCAAGCAGATCGGCAAGTTTTCCATATTCCGGGCCGTATTTTTTCTGCAGCGACTCTTTAATTTTCCTTGCCAATAAAGGACTTTTGCCGTCTGTAGAGACCGCAATCTGAAAGGAGCCCCGCTTAACTACAGCCGGCACAAAAAAACTGCACCATTCCGGATCATCAACTACATTCACCAGTATGTTTCTTTCAAAACAATCCACCGCTATCCTGCGGTTAACATCCTTGCTGCTGGTGGCTCCGATTACCAGAAAGGCTCCGGCAAGATCGGCGGGATCATAATCTCCCTGACGGCAGGTAATTAATCCTTTTTGAACAAGTTTTTTTAATTTTGAAGTAATTTTTAAGCTTATTACTTCTACCCTGGCGCCGCTTTTCAGCAAAGATAATACTTTCCGCTCAGCGACTGCGCCCCCGCCAATTACCAGGCACTTACGTTCTTTCGTTATTAAAGAAACAGGGTAGCAATGAGCCATATTCAATCATTCCCAATTTAAAACCTGCGTGTGCCAATAAAATCAGCAACGGAAGCAAGCGCGCTTTTGGAATGAAAATTCGGCAAAGCGGATAATTCATTTCTTGCCCTGGTTATATATCTGTGAACAATCTGGCCTGAAAAGTCTATTCCGCCGCATTCCTTGACAAGCCTGACGGCTTCCTCCGGTTCATAACCATTGTTCTGGCGCAAAACCATATCCTTTAACTTGTCCCTCTTCGGGCTGTTTTTCAGAGCATAAATAACTGGAAGCGTGATGATCCCCTGACGCAGGTCACTGCCTTTAGGCTTACCAAGCAGCTTTTCATCGGCAACCAGGTCCAGAACATCATCGGTGATTTGAAACGCCATGCCAATATTATGGCCGTATCGCCGAAGCGACTCATACATCTGTTTTGGAGCGCCGCAGACAAAAGCCCCCAGCTGGCAGCTTGCCGAGATAAGCAGGGCTGTCTTACGATATATCGTAAAAAAATAATCCTTTACTGTCTTTTGAATATCGAAAGGATTTGAGATCTGTTCGATCTCACCTATACACATCCTGACGCTGGTATCGGCAAGAATCCTGTTGACAAAGGGACTCTCATATTTGGAGATCAGTGACAGGGATTTTGAAAAAAGATAAGACCCTATATGAACAGAAAGTTTGTTGCCCCAAATTGCCCTCACGGTTTTTGTACCCCGGCGTGTTGAAGAACAGTCCACGACATCGTCATGAACCAGGGTAGCCATATGGATTAACTCCAGGGCTACAGCAAGCGGAAGGACCTGTTCAAAGGAAAAATTCGCACATTTACCGGCCAGCAAACTAAAGGCAGGCCGCATACGCTTTCCTCCTGCCTTCAACAAGTGGGAAGAAGTCTGGGTCATTAAAGGATCCGGGGACTGAACAACCGCATGCAACTCCCGCTCTACTATTTTCAGCTCGTCCTTTATCTCCTTAAAAAGCTCCATTGAAATAATCTGCCTCACCCTTAACAAAGCAAAACTAAACATTTACTCTGTATTATGTACCTATATTTCTAGATTACACTTTCCAAGGCTTCTGGTGAACTTTTCACAATAATTCTATCATAGATTAATATATTTCGGTAAGAAAATCAAGGGTTAGGAAATAGATAGGTTGTAAAATAGAAATGAGCGCCGATTTAAAGGTAATAATGGCAATATATGCCCAAAAAAGATGCGGCGCAAAGAAAAAACGTTATTCACAATGCGAGGACAACCAAATTTCGACAAACTATTCGGCTGCGCGTTGATCAGACAGTACGATCATGATATAATACACAACTGGAGCTACATGGGGGTGGATGGGGCCTGGTGGCCCTCCTGGTCTTCAAAACCAGCCGTGGGGTGTGAAGAGCGTCCCGGGTGAGTTCGATTCTCACACACTCCCGCCAAGTAAATCAAGACTTCCGTCAACCGGAAGCCTTTTTGTTGTGCCGAAAAAACACCTCAACAAAATATTTAACTCCTATGATCAGTAACTCCCTCCTTTTGGCCTCGTATTGCCGCAACAAGTAAAGCCAATAAAGGGAGCCCGAAATATATAATTCCTCCAAACTTTCTGTAAACAGGTATTAACCCCAAGACAAGTGTGAATAAATCTTGAACAATTATACCAATACAAAAAAATATAATCCCCAGCGGCAGAACCAATGGCCTTTGGTCGTCAATTTTAAATACTTTGCAATAAATGCTTAAAAAGGCATATAAATAAATAACCGTAGTTATTATAGCGCTTATAGACCAGATAAAAAGGAAAATGGGATCAAACCTTTGAAAAAAGGTACCGAATTCAATATTTCTGGTCACTAGCGTTGCATAAATAAA
>DMZI01000039.1 GCA_003485325.1 Desulfotomaculum sp. | reverse complement strand
ATTTATGACTTGGTTGAATTGCATTGGAAATTATCGGGAACGACCCATTTTAACTTGACAGCATCTTTCAGACAGTGTATCTGGTACAGGTTTTAAATTCATGGTATAATTACCTGTAGTTTTGGTATCTGTAATTTTCCTCAAATTGTCATTATTGTCAGAATACATCTCAAGTTTGGGGGGAGATTCGGATGATCAGACAAAAGACAAAAGCGTTACTTTTTTTGACTCTTTTGCTTTTTTGGTTGCTGCCGGCGAGTACCGCCTGTGCAGGTGTTAATCGCATCCGTGTTGTAGTACTTTCTGTTGAAGGTTCAATCGTACCGGTGACTGCCAGTTATATTCAGCGGGGAATTAATCTTGCTGAAAGTGAAGGCATTGCCTGTATAATTAAACTGAATACGCCCGGCGGTTTGTACGCTTCAACACAGCAGATTGTTGATTATATTTTAAACGCTGGCGTACCTGTAATAGTCTATGTGTCTCCTCAGGGAGGCTGGGCAGGTTCTGCCGGGACCTTTATTACTATAGCCGCTCATTATGCTGTTATGGCGCCCGGGAGCAGGATTGGCGCGGCCCATCCCGTTTCCGCAAATTCCGGACAAACTGAGGAATCCGGAGTCTCGGGCCAAAAAATCACCGAGGACGCCGCGGCCTGGGTCCGTTCGCTTGCCCAGCTGCGCGGCAGGAATGTCCAGGCTGCGGAGCTTGCCGTGCGTGAAAGCAAATCCTATTCTGATCAGGAAGCTTTAAAAATTAAACTTATTGACGCGCGTGCCCGCACAATGGACGAACTGCTGCAAGATTTGGAGGGAAAAGAATTAACCATTCGGGACGGGAGAATAATCTACCTGACAACGGTCAATGCAGATTTGTTTCCGGTGACGATGAACCTTCGTGAGAAATTTTTAACGGCGATAAGCAATCCGGAAGTTGCTTATCTTCTTTTTACTTTGGGCATGATTGGCCTGATCGCGGAAATTTACCACCCGGGAGCTGTATTCCCGGGTTTGGTAGGCGCTCTTGGCCTTCTTCTGGGCCTTTACGGCCTTGGGACTCTTGACGCATACTGGGTTGGAATAATGCTTTTACTTCTTGCTTTCGGACTTTTTACCGCCGAGGCCTTTGTAACCAGCCATGGTGTAATAGGCGCAGGCGGAGCTGTATCGTTTGTGATGGGCTCCATTTTGCTTTTTACAGGCAGCGGGCCGGAGTTTGTCATCAGGCCCTGGCTAATCGTGGTCACGACGGCTTTTTTCATGGTCCTGGTTGGTTTATTGCTTCTGGCGGTTATCAGGGGGCAAAAACGGCATGTAATTACCGGGACGGAAGGGATAATTGGGCAGACGGCTGTTGCGCGCTCAACACTGAACCCGGCGGGGGTCGTTTTCTTCTCAGGCGGTTTATGGAATGCCGTTTCTGAAGAAGGAACAGTCGACGAAGGTGAAGAGGTTGTCATAAGTTCGGTAAAAGGCTTAAAATTAACGGTTATGAAAAAGAATAATAGTTAAAATCAAGGAGGTAAGAAGAGTGAATTTTTTTCTAACGTCCGTTCTGGTCATTGTTATTCTGGTTCTTTTTTCATCAGCTATCAGAATTGTGCAGGAATATGAACGCGGGGTGATTTTTCGCCTTGGCCGCGTTGTCGGAGCAAGGGGTCCCGGATTGATCTTATTGATTCCCTTTATTGAACGCATGCAAAAAGTTGATTTAAGGGTAATAACAATGGATGTCCCATCTCAGGAAGCCATCACAAATGATAACGTGACGATTAAGGTAAATGCCATAATTTATTTCCAGGTAGTCAACCCGGTTCAATCCGTGGTAAATGTTTTGGACTATATCCGGGCCACTTCACAACTGTCTCAAACTACTCTGCGCAGTATCATGGGACAGTCACAACTGGATGAGATACTTGCCAAAAGAGAAGAAATAAACCAGCGCCTGCAAAAAACCATTGACGAAGGAACGGAGTCCTGGGGGATTAAAGTGAGTCTGGTTGAAATCCGGGATCTTGAACTTCCTTCCACCATGCAAAGAGCAATGGCGGCCCAGGCGGAAGCCGAACGTGAACGCCGCGCGAAAATAATTCATGCCGACGGTGAGTACCAGGCTTCCGAAAAATTGGCCCAAGCAGCTCAAATAATTTCCCAGGCGCCGGCAGCCATGCAGCTTCGCTATCTTCAGACGATCAGAGAAATTACAACAGATAAAGCCAGCACGATTGTTTTCCCTCTGCCTATGGATTTGATTATGCCTTTGGTAAAACTTCTGGAGAAAGTAGAAAAGTAAATAGGTTACCAATTATTATTACGAGGTGGGTTTATGAAATGGAGCCAGGCCAGCGACATTGGCAGCGTACGCACCGTAAACGAGGACAGCGTTTGTGTCCGTCCCGAAATAGGTTTTTTTGCTGTAGCTGACGGTATGGGCGGAAGACAGTCGGGAGAAGTAGCCAGCCGTATAATCCTGCAGGAACTGGAAAGCTTTTTAATTTCCTGTCTCGGCCAAAATCAGGATCCCGGCGTGATTCTGGCGGAAGGTGTTAAAAGGGCAAACAAGGCTGTTTACGTTGCTTCCTTCAAGAGTGAGGATTACCACGGTATGGGCACGACCTTAAGCTGTATTATAGTGCGGGGCGACATGCTTTACCTGGCTCATGTAGGCGACAGCAGGATTTATCTGTTCAGGCACGGAACCATTGTTCAATTAACTCAAGATCATTCGATGGTCCAGGAGATGCAGAACGAAGGGGTTCTCACCAAGGAGGAAGCAAGGAGACACCCTTACCGTCATGTTCTGATACGGGCGCTGGGCGTAGAACTGAATATGGAAACTGATATTGATCATTTTCAGCTTTTGCCGGGGGATATGATACTTTTATGCTCGGATGGTTTATCCGGTTTTGTCAGTGATGAAACTATCCTGCAGGTAGTTTTAAACGCCGCCGATCTTGACCAGGCGGTGAATGAGCTTGTTCAATGCGCTTTAAATGCCGGAGGAGCTGACAATATTTCAGTTATTATAGTGGCTGTTGACTAGTTTAATAATACAAAAAACCCGTTAGTCTTGCGTAATATACTTATTGGATAAATTAAACCTGGAAGGCTTATGGAGTTGGATACTATGATTGGTAAGACGCTTGGGGGCAGGTATGAAATAATTGAGGAACTTGGCAGCGGGGGAACGGCTGTTGTATACAAAGGCCTGGATACTTGCCTTGGACGACCCGTGACGATTAAAATCCTGCGGCCCGAATATACAACCGATTACGACTTTGTGAGGCGTTTTCAACATGAAGCGAGGGCGGTTGCCAGTCTTTGCCATCCCAATATTGTCAGTCTTTACGATGTCGGGCAGGAAGGAAATATACATTACCTGGTCATGGAGTATGTTCACGGGGATAATCTGAAGGCAATTATTGCCAAAGAAGGACCTTTAGCCCCGGCAAGGGCAATCCATATAGTGTGTCAAATTTGTGAGGCGCTTACACATGCTCATGAAAATAATATAGTTCACCGGGACGTAAAGCCGCATAATATTTTGATAACCAGGGAAGGATGGGCAAAATTAAGCGACTTTGGTATTGCACGGGATGTAACAGGAACCACGGTTACTTATACGAATTCCTTTATCGGTTCGGTGCATTACCTGTCGCCGGAACAGGCGCGCGGTCAACTGGCTGATCCGAGGTCGGATCTTTATTCACTTGGCGTTGTGCTTTATGAAATGTTAACGGGTTCCGTTCCCTATCAGGGGGACAACCTTATTGCAGTGGCATTGAAACACATTCAGGACGAACCTGTGCCCCCTTCAAAGTTAAATGGACGGATAACTCCACAGCTGGAAGAAGTGATTCTTCGTGTAATAGCCAAGGATCCCTCAAGAAGGTTTCAAAGCGGGCGGGAACTATCCTTGCATTTGCGGGAAGCGCTGTCTAAAAACAAAAGTGAGCCGGCGGAGAACGGCGCCTTTGAAAATACAGCTACGGGTTTGTTTGAACCTTTAGTTGAAGGGGAAGAAAAGGAGGAACCTGATATTGCCGTTATAAAAAAACGAAAAATACGCCCTTTGAGTGTGCTGATTGGCAGCCTGTTGATAATTTTTATTTTAGCCGGGGCTGCCTATGCTTTTAATGAGTTCTATTTTAATGTTCCCGAAATCCAGGTGCCGGATGTTGTTAACAAAAGCCAGGAGGAAGCTGAAAAAACCCTCAAAGACCTGGGCCTTAGAGTTCAGGTTGTTAAAGAGCATAATGACAATGTGGCTGAAGGTTATGTGATTGCTCAGGATATAGGTCCGGATGACCCCAAAGTCAAGCCGCCAAGGCGGATCAAGCTTACTGTCAGCATGGGCAAAGATCTCCGGGAAGTACCCGACTTGTATAAATTGACCCTTCTCGATGCCAAAGTCCGGGTTGCCCGGGCAGGACTAAAAATAAGCGAACCGGTTAAAGAAGGATATAATGATGATGTTACAGAAGGCTGCGTATTTCAGCAGGATCCAACCGCCGGCGCAGAAAAACCTGCCGGGAGCTTGATCACGGTTTATGTTTCATTGGGTAAAAATTTGGCTAAAACGCAGGTCCCCCGCCTTATTGGCCTGACCATAGAACAGGCCAGGGAGGAGCTAAACAAGAAAAATCTGAAACTGGATGAAAAATTTAAATGGGCAAGTTTTGATAGTGCAGATTATCTTTCCGGCCAGATTTTATCGCAGGAGCCTGAAGCAGGCAGCGATGTGACGGAAGATACTGCCATCAAGGTTGTCTTAAGCAGGGGTCCCGGCCCTTCTCCTATGGATGTTAAAGTAAAAATACCGGTTCCGGATGATGGACAAAGTCACGAGGTGAGGATAAGCCTTGAAGATATAAGGGGTACAAGAGACGTCTATGTCAGCTCGCATGCTTCCGGCGATGAAGTAGTCAAAGTGGTCCGTTTTTACGGGCGCGGCGTAATTAGGGTCTACATTGATAATTCGCTGGTTAAAGAAAAGACCTATGATTAGCTTTTTAATAATATTTAGGAGGTTTTTGTGCTCACTCAAGGGGTAGTAGTTAAGGTTTACGGTGGCTTTTACTATATAAGAGCGGGAAATGCGGTATGGGAATGTGTCTTGCGGGGGCGTTTCCGGATCGGGCAGCAGCGTGTGCTGGTTGGTGATAACGTAGAATTTACAATTCAAAATGAAAGATCCGGAATTATTGAAAACGTTTTTCCCCGGAGGACAACTCTTTTACGCCCAAGAGTAGTTAATGTTGAGCAGGCGGTTATCGTCCTGGCGCCCCGTGACCCCTACCCCAATCCGCTGTTGCTTGATCGTTTTCTCATACAGGCAAAGGATGCAGGTGTAAGGGCATATATTAATTTTAATAAGATCGACCTCGGGACTGAAGAAATTCAAGAGCTCGCTGCAACGTACCTAAAAATTGGATACAGTGTGCTTTTGACCAGCGCAAAGGAAAAAACGGGATTAGATGAGCTGCGCAAAATCCTTTCAAATGGTATAACCGTGCTGGCTGGTCCTTCCGGAGTAGGAAAGAGCAGCCTTTTAAATGCTGTTTCACCGGGCTTGATGCTTAAGATCGGCTCCATCAGCGGCAAAGCCGGCACGGGCAGGCATACTACCCGGCATGTCGAATTGCTGTCTCTTCCCGAAGGAGGATTTGTGGCAGATACACCCGGCTTTTCCAAACTTGGTCTTCCGGAGGTGGATCGGGTTGAACTTGCCGGCCTGTTCCCTGAATTCGAACCATATATATACACATGCCAGTTTACCGGTTGTCTGCATATGCAGGAGCCTGGCTGCGCTATTAAAAAAGCTCTTGAAGAGGGAGGGATCAGCAGCCTGCGGTATAATAATTACCTGAGGCTGTTAAATGAAGTTGTTGAGCGGGAAAGGAGATACCTGAAATGATCAAAATAGCGCCTTCGATTCTTTCCTCCGATTTTGCCAATCTTATGGCGGAAGTAAAGAAAATAGAAGACAGCGGCGCCGATTACCTGCATGTTGACGTGATGGACGGCTGCTTTGTGCCGAATATAACTATTGGTCCGGTGGTTGTACAAGCCCTTCGCCCCTACTGGAAATTGCCGATTGACGTTCACCTGATGATTGAGGAACCGGGCAGGCATTTAGAAAGCTTTATTGCAGCAGGCGCGGACCTGATTACAGTTCACGCCGAGGCCGACAGGCACCTTCACCGTACTTTGAAATATATCAAGGACCGCGGCAAGAAGGCCGGAGTAGCAATAAATCCGGCTACCCATCATTCATGCCTGGATTATGTCCTGCCGTTTGTTGACCTGATTGTAATCATGTCTGTGAACCCTGGTTTTGGCGGGCAGGTGTTTATTCCTGAGGTTATACCGAAAATTAAAGCTGTTAAAGAAATGATTGAGACGTTTGGTTATAACACTGAAATAAGCGTTGACGGCGGAATCGGCCCTGGCACCGTATTCCAGGTTGTTGAGGCCGGCGCAAATATTGTTGTGGCCGGTTCAGCGGTTTTTGGCAGCCCTGACCCCGCCCAGGCGGTTAGAAATATTAAAGAAGCTGCAGCAGGGAGGTGAATCCTATGGCAGTTTGGAAATGTCAGGAATGCGGCAACCTTGTTGAACTAAGGTGTAAACCGGGTAAGTGTTCTTCCTGCGGAGCGGAAAAGGGCAAACTGGTTAAAGAGGAAGCCGAAAAAAAACCAAAAGTTAAAAAGAAGCAGAGTGTGCTTTTTAAAGGGGTTGGGCCCATAAATGTTTAAAAAAGTAGTTATCGTCGGAGTGGGAATGATCGGCGGGTCTTTGGGCCTGTCGCTGATTGGCCGCTCACTTGCGTCTACTGTAGTTGGTGTCGGCAGGAATCCTGAAAAACTGCGTTTGGCTGTTGAATGCGGGGCGATCCATGAGGCTGCGGAAAACCTGGCGGACGCTGTTGACGGCGCCGATCTGGTTGTTCTAGCCGCACATGTTGAGGCAATAGGCGGTTTGCTGAAAGAAATGCTTCCCTGCCTGTCCGAGGGAACCGTAGTTACGGATGTAAGCAGCACCAAGGTTAAAATAGTGCGTTTCGCCTCGGAATTAATGCCGCCGGGGGTTTATTTCGTGGGCGGCCATCCCATGGCCGGATCGGAACAGTGGGGGGTAAAGGGCGCGGATCCGTACCTTTTCGAGAATGCCTATTATATTTTAACCCCTTTGCCAAGCACGCCGCGGTTTGCCTGTGACAGAGTAAAAGCCATGGCGGAAGGTGTTGGGGCAAGGGTAATAGAGATGGTGCCTGAAGAACATGACCGGGCTGTTGCGGCTCTGAGCCACCTGCCGCATCTTGCAGCGGTTGCTCTTGTCAGGTCTATGGCCAGTCTTTCCGACTGGGAAAAATTTCTGCCCCTGGCTGCGGGCGGTTTCCGGGATTCCACGCGTATTGCCCAAAGCAATCCCCTCATGTGGCGGGATATATTTATTTCCAACAGCGATATGCTGCTGAATATGTGCAGGGTATTCAGGCAGCAGCTTGAATTATTGGAAAACGCCGTGGCGGCGGGAGACGGCCCGCGGATTTTGGATCTTCTGGAGAAAGCCAGGGAAATCCGGCGGCAGGTGCCGGCAAAAACGAAAGGTTATTTGCCGGTGCTTTATCAGATATTGATCTCAGTCCCCGACCGGCCGGGTGTAATAGGCGATTTGTTTGTCCAACTGGGTAACGCGGGAATAAATATTGCAGATATAGAAATTTTAAGAGTAAGAGAAGGAGTTGGCGGGAGCGTCAGAATTGCTTTCACTACCGAGGATGAGCAGGATCTGGCGGTCGAAGAACTGCGTAAAAAAGGAATGCAGGTAGTAAAGGGGTAGTTCATGGAATTCAGGATTAAATCCTCCGCTGGTTTGCGTGGAACTATTTCCGTCCCCGGGGATAAGTCGATTTCTCACCGGGCAGTAATGCTGGGTTCACTGGCCGAGGGGGAAACATATATTGAAAATTTTTTGACAGGCGCGGATTGCCTGGCTACAATGAGCTGTTTCCGTCTTTTAGGAGTGGAATTTGACGGACCCAACGAAAAGGGGGATCTGGTTGTTCACGGGAACGGACCCTTGGCCCTAAGGGAACCGGAGCAAGTGCTTAACGCGGCGAATTCGGGAACAACAATGCGTTTGCTTCTGGGTATTCTTTCCGGATTGCCCTTTTTTAGCGTATTAACAGGAGATGCGTCGCTGCGCAGCAGGCCGATGAGCCGGGTGACCGTCCCGCTAAGTTTGATGGGGGCCCGGATCTGGGGGCGTCATGAAGGAAAGCTTGCCCCTTTAGCTGTACAGGGAGGGAATTGCACCGGCATTAAGTACAGCCTGCCCGTGGCCAGCGCCCAGGTAAAATCAGCTATATTACTGGCGGGCCTGCTGGCTTCAGGGGAAACTGAAGTGACGGAACCTTTCCAGTCCCGGGATCATACGGAACGCATGTTAAAGCTTTTTGGAGCGGAATTGACGGTCGACGGCAAAGCAATCAGGATCCGCGGAAAACAAAAACTTAAAGGTCAACGTGTGGTTGTCACCGGGGATATTTCCTCGGCTGCCTTTTTTTTGGCTGCAGGCGCATCAGTTCCAGGTTCGGATCTCACAATAAAAGATGTGGGGGTTAACCCCACCCGCTGCGGCATCCTGGAAGTAATGGAGCAGATGGGCGCAGATATCACGGTATTTAACAGGCGGGAGGTCAGCTGCGAACCTGTAGCCGACATTCGCGTAAAATATTCAAAATTAAAAGGGGCAACGATTGGCGGGGAACTTATTCCCAGGCTTATTGATGAGGTTCCCGTTTTGGCGGTACTGGGAACGGTTGCCGAAGGTGAAATCCTGGTCAAAGACGCAGCGGAGTTAAAGGTAAAAGAGAGCAACAGGATAGCTGTTCTGGCCGGGGAACTGCGCAAATTAAACGCAGCCGTGGAGGAACTGCCCGACGGGCTGGCGATCC
Organism: Desulfotomaculum sp.; assembly: GCA_003485325.1. GTDB lineage: Bacteria > Bacillota > Desulfotomaculia > Desulfotomaculales > Nap2-2B > 46-80. The sequence goes on along the minus strand of DMZI01000039.1, from coordinate 6,704 downwards.
AGGGGGGCCGTCCGCTGAAAGCAGCTGTCTGTGAAAGCCACGGGGATCACCGCATAGCCATGGCCATGGCAATTGCCGGACTGTTGGCTCAAGGGCAAACTATAGTTAAAAATACGGAATGTGTTGATGTTTCTTTTCCCGGATTTTTCAAAACCCTTTGTTCGCTTGGTTAGGTTTTTTGCTGTAAAATTACTTAAAAAAACAGGAAACCGGTTTATTTTGTCGAATTCCTTGCACTAAATATTATGTTAACTGGCGGTTAAAGGTTGATGCCTTTTTGTATAGCAATCGACGGGCCGGCCGGAGCCGGTAAAAGCACTGTCGCTAAAATTGTTGCGGAAAGATTGAATTACATATATATTGACACGGGGGCAATGTATCGGGCTGTTACGTTAAGAGCCCTGCAGCGGTACGTAAACCTGGAGGACGAGCAGGCGCTGACCGACCTTGCAGCTTCAACCAGGATTGAACTGTCCGCCGGTTACAATGAAGGTACCCGCGTGTTTATGGATGGAAAAGAAGTATCCCTTGCGATAAGGGCTCCGGAAGTTTCCCGGAGCGTTTCCCTCGTTGCACGTGTACCCGGTGTAAGAAAAGAGCTTGTCAACCAGCAAAGAAGGATGGCCAGGTCGAGTAATGTAGTTATGGAAGGGCGCGATGTGGGTACAGTAATAGTACCGGACGCCCAGATTAAAGTATTTTTAACCGCCTCCGCGAATGAACGAGCAAAAAGGCGTTTAAAGGATTTAGCCGGGCAGGGTTTTAAAATAACTTTGGGTGATATGATAGAAGAAATAAACGAACGCGATAAATTGGACAGTTCCCGCGCAGTAGCGCCTTTAGTTCCTGCTCCTGATGCAAAAGTCATTGACAGCTCGAAGATGCAGACTCACGATGTTGTTGAACTTATTCTGGAGCTGGTCAGGAGGAGAAGCGGATAATGTTTTATTGGTTTGCCCGGTTTATCTGCCGAGTTGTTCTTCTCTTGCGCCGGATGAAAGTATCCGGCGGCGCAAATGTTCCCCGGCAAGGGGGCCTGCTGATAGTAAGCAACCATGTCAGCTACTGGGATCCGGCAGCAGTTGGATCCGCCCTGAAGCGCAAGGTTCATTTTATGGCCAAAGCCGAGCTTTTTGCGATACCTGCTTTTGGTACAATAATTACATGGTGCGAAGCTTTTCCTGTAAGCCGCGGAGGGACTGATCAGAAGGCGGTTCGAACTGCTTTACAGTTTCTCAGGCAGGGAGAGGTTGTAGGTATTTTCCCCGAAGGAACGCGGAGCCACACGTCCGAGCTATTGGATCCCCACCTTGGGGCCGCTATGCTGGCTGTTCATGGAAATGCGGCGGTGCTTCCGGTAGCCGTAATAGGTACGAGAGGGTTTCTTGGCAGGGTAAAGGTTGTTATCGGCAGGCCATTAAACTTTTCAAAACCAAAAACAAAAAGTGACCTGAAAGAAAATTACAGGGTGATCAGCCTTCAAATAATGAATGAAATTTCAGAGTTAATGGGCGGTAAAGAACGGTGATTGGATGGAAGTGCGTTTAGCAAAAGAAGCCGGTTTCTGCTTTGGGGTAACCAGGGCGGTTGAAATCGCCAGGAATACCGCCAAAGAAGAAAATCAGGTTTATACTTTAGGTCCTTTGATTCATAATCCGCAAGTCGTTGAGAAATTAGCCCAGGCTGGCATAAAAGACATTGAGAATATGGCAGACATTCCGGTTGGATCTACAGTAATTATTCCGTCCCATGGGGTTGGACCGGAAGTGATGGCTAAGCTTGAAGAATTAAAGGTGCATGTTGTCGACGCTACCTGTACGTTTGTGCGCAGAGCGCAGAACCTGGCGCATGATCTTGGCCGGCGGACACAGATAGTTATCGTGGGTGATCAAAAGCACCCTGAAGTAAGAGGTATAATAGGCTATGCCGGGGAACAAGCTTTAATAGTGGAGGGTCCTGATCAGGCAGAATTACTGGATTCATTCCCTGAAGTAGCCGTGTTGGCCCAGACGACACAACCTTTGAGCAATTTTCAGTCTGTTATAGATGTTCTCCGGAGCAAGACAGGTTCTGTTAAAGTCTTTAACACTATCTGTCACGCAACGGGTATGCGACAGCAGGCTGCTTTGGAACTTTCCCGGCAGGTAGGCGTAATGGTAGTGGCGGGGGGAATAACAAGCGCCAATACCAGAAGGTTGGCTGAACTAAGCCGGGAATCGGGCACACCTACATATCATGTTGAAACTGCCCGGGATTTAAAAGCAGAATGGTTTAAAGGTATTGAAGTTGCAGGCCTGACAGCCGGAGCGTCTACACCGAACTGGATAATAGAGGAAGTTCAAACAAGGATGAAGGAGTTGGGTGAAGTGATGGTTGTGGATGAAAAAAATGAAAACAGCAATGTTAACGATCTTGAAGCAGAGGAAGTAAAAGCTGACGTTTCGGAAGAGACCGTCAATGTCTCCGGGAGGCCGGAGGAAACGCCTGCCGGCACAGATGAAGCGGTACAGGACTCTAATACAAAAGATGAGCCTGATGCGGTTTCCGAGGAAGGGATGGAAGAAACTGTTGAGGTTAAATCCTTGAGTCCGGGTCAGATAGTTAGAGGTGTTGTTGTGCAGGTAGGCGCCGACGAAGTTCTCGTCGACGTGGGCTCGAAGTCGGAGGGGGTTGTGCCTTTCCGTGAACTTTCCGCATATGAAGCTGCTTCTCCCCAGGATATTGTTTCCTTGGGTGATGAGATAGAAGTAACCGTAGTAAAAGTTGAAGATGATGAAGGCAGGTTGATTCTATCCAAGGCAAGAGCGGACGCGGAAAAGGCCTGGGTCGACTTGCAGGCTCACCTGGATGACGGGAGCCCTGTAGAGGGTGTAGTCAGGGAAGTAATCAAGGGAGGCCTGCTGGTGGATGTGGGTCTGCGCGCTTTTATGCCGGCTTCACTTGTAGAGCAGGGTTATGTTGAAGACTTAAACAAGTATGTAGGGGTAGAAGTTAAATCCAGAGTGATCGAATTAAACCGCGCCCGCAGAAAGGTTATCCTTTCGCGCAAGGCTGTTCTTGAGGAAGAAAGGGCTTTACGGAAGCAGAGTGTCCTGGAGAGTTTGGAAGAGGGGCAGACTGTAAGGGGAATAGTCCGGCGGCTGACCAATTTCGGCGCTTTTGTCGATGTCGGAGGTGTTGACGGGCTTCTGCATATTTCTGAAATGGCCTGGTACCGTGTCAATCATCCTTCAGATGTGCTGAACGTTGGGGATGAAATAGAGGTAAGAATACTTCAGCTTGACAGGGAGAACGAGAAAATCTCCCTCAGTTTAAAACAGGTGCTGCCTGATCCGTGGAAGCAGGTTGTTGAGAATTATCCCGTCGGGAGCATAGTCAAAGCGAAGGTAGTACGGCTTGCTCCGTTCGGCGCTTTTGTTCAACTGGAACCCGGTGTTGAAGGTCTGGTTCATATTTCCCACCTGGCGGATCACCATGTGGAATCAACGGGTGAAATTGTTCATGAAGGCGAAGAGATCAGTGTTAAGGTATTAAGCGTTGAACCAGAGGAGAAACGCATCCGACTTTCGATCCGGGAAGCAAAGCGGGAAGCTCGAAAGCCGAGAAATACGCAGCCGGAAATAAAGGATGAGAACGTTACCATAGGTGAAGTTGTTGGCGATATTTTTGAAAACAAATAGGCTGGTTTAAAAAAAGTTTTAGAATAGGTAGTAAAAAAAATGATAAACAACTTTGCCAAGATATATCAACTGGCTAAAGAAAAAGGGCCGGGGAAACTGGTTGTTCTGGCTCCGGAAGACCGGGAGTTTATGAGCGCTGTTAAAATTGCCCGGCATGAAGGGTATGTTGAGCCTTTTTTTATCGGCAATTTGGAAAAGATGCAGATTGCCGCTGATGAGCTGGATTTTAACGTCGATCAGATAAAAAAAATCAGCGGCTCCGATCCTCAGGAGATTGCCGATTACGGTATTGCTATGCTTTTTAATAAAGAAACCGATCTGGTCAGCAAAGGCCAGATTCCCACTTCGTATATCTACCGGGCTGTTATCAAAGAAGAACAAAAAAGAGGCGTCAAGAACAATATCAGTGTGGCGTCGCTTATGGAAGTTCCAGGATGTGATCATATGGTTGCCGTAACCGACGTAGGAGTAAACATTGCTCCGGACTACGAGGCGAAAGTGGAAATAATCAAAGATGCGGTTTTATTGATGAACTTGCTTGGTTACGAGTTCCCGCAGGTAGTCATGCTTTCCGCAAACAGGGATTATGGCCCGGCCCTTCAATCGTACCTTGACGCACAAAGACTACGCGAGGAATACGGCGATGGAAGTGGCGGATTTGAAATCCGCCCGGAACATTCAGTTGCTGAAATATTTGACTCCGGTAAAGCGTCCCTGCCGCATATTTTTCTTGTGCCCGAACTTGACACCGGCAATATTATGGCCAAGTTAAATTACGTTATCCCGGTAAAAAGGTGCGCCACCGTACTTAGTTCGGCAGGGCCGGTTGCTATTCCCTCACGCTCTGACTTTACCGAATCCATAGTCCGGGACATGGCTCTAGGAGTAGTTCTGGCAGCGCGTATCAAAGAAAAAGATATGGGACTGAATTAAGATGCTTGACTACCTATGTTCAAAATTTCCCCGCCAGGGCGAAAAACCAAAAGTCGTCCTGGCGCCGGCCAAAGATCAAAGTGTAATTGATGTATTACTTAAAGCTGTTAAACTGAACATCTGCAGGCCTGTAATCATAGGAAACAGCGATGTGCTTGCGGAAGTTGCGCAAAAATACAGGCCCGTTGTCAGTGACCTTGAATTAATAGAACAGGCGGGGGATTTTGAATCAATCAAACTGGCTGTAAAAATGATCAAAGAAAACCGGGCGGATATCCTGATGCAGGGTGATACAAACCGTAAGGATTTTTTAAATCTGGTTCTTGATCCGGGAAAGGGTCTGGCCAAGAGGAATTCATACAGCTATGTTTCTTTGCTTATGTCCCCGAAGGACAACAGGTTTACCATGATCACCGATACGTTCATTCATACATTGCCCAATTTACAGGAAAAAAGTGTTATTGTTGAAAACGCTCTCAAGCTTGCTTTGCCGCTGAAAATAGACAGGCCAAAAGTTGCCGTTCTGGCTGCGATTGAAAAGGTTAACCCGCGGATTCCTTCAACTGTCGATGCCGCCGTGCTGGCCAAAATGTCAGAGCGCAAGCAGTTTGGAGATGCGGTTGTAGAAGGGCCTCTTGATATAGACTGCGCAACCAGCAGGGAAGCGGCGGCAAGAAAAAAACTGGACAGTGTTGTTCCCGGAGATGTTGATATATACGTTGTCCCCAATGTAGAATCGGGTTATGCCTTCAGCCAGATGCTTGCTTTTGTAGGGAAGATGCCGCATGCCGGGGTCCTGGTCGGGACAGCAAAACCGGTGGTAGTTAACGTTCCTTTTATTGGATTTGATGAGAAAGTGGCTGAGATAGCTCTTTCCGCGATGTTATTATAAAGGAGTGACAGCATGTCCCCTTCTTTTTTTAACATCCTGGTCATGAATGTAGGTTCCACTTCTACAAAAGTAGCCTGCTATAAGAATATAGAACTTATAGCCGGAAGCAACATCCCGTTTAAAAAAAATCTTCTGTCCCCCTGCCATGATCTTGCAGGGCAAATTCCCGAGCGAAAAAAACAGATCCTGGACTTCATCGCCGGGTATGGTGTTAAACTGAGCACTTTGGATATCGTAGTCAGCCGCGGCGGGGTTGGTACTCCATGCCCTAGCGGGATCTATGAAGTCAACCAGGCCATGTGTGACGATCTGCTTTCCATGCGTTTTGCAAAGCATGATTCCTCCCTTGGACCTGTCATATCTAAGGATATTGCCCAGGAATGCGGTGTTAAGGCTGTTGTTGTTGACCCCCCCAGCACAGACGAGTTTCACCCGCTGGCCAGAATATCCGGCCTTCCGGGTATTGAACGCAGCAGCGTGCTCCACGCGCTAAGCCAAAAGGCAGCTGCCAGACGGGCCGCAGCTTTAATAGGCAGGCCCTATGATGAGCTTAACTTTGTTATCGCTCATCTGGGTGGGGGCATTTCCGTAGGTACTCATTTAAAAGGAAGGATTATTGATTCAACTCATGGCCTGTATGAAGGGCCTTTTACCTCGGAACGCGCAGGTAATCTTCCAACCCTGCCGCTGGTTAACCTGGCCAGGGGCCAAAGCGTTTCCGCTGTGAGGGATATAATAGTCGGAGGAAGCGGGTTAAAAGCGTACCTGGGTACTGACGATGCCCGGGAAGTTGAGGAAATGATCGAAGACGGAGATGAAAAAGCGCTGCTTGTGTTTGAAGCCATGGCCTACCAGATCGCCAAGGATATCGGGGCTATGGCGACTGTGTTAAAAGGCAATCTTGACGGCATCGTAATTACCGGTGGTTTGGCTTATTCGGAAAGGCTGATCAATTGGATAAGAGACAGGATTTCCTTTATCGGCAGGGTATTTATTTTCCCCGGTGAGGATGAAATGCTTGCCTTGGCTGAGGGCGGCCTGCGTGTTTTAACGGGTGAAGAAAAGTTAAAAACATATCGCGGAGACTGTTATATATGATTATATAGGTTAAAATAACATAAGAATAGCATAAGAATGAAACGGGTAAGCGGCGATAAGCCGCTTTTGTATATTATAGAGGTTTTCGGGCAGGATAATTT
>DMZI01000028.1 GCA_003485325.1 Desulfotomaculum sp. | reverse complement strand
TATTGCATTATCTTTATATATCTATCACTACCTTTATAATTCTACCCCATGGGAAAAATTACTCCTGGAGAAGTTAATTTTTTAGAGATTTTTTTGAGGTTTTTGCACCGGAATCATTATATACTTTTAGAAATGTAAGGCAGGAATTAAATTAGGGGACTGTTCTTAAAAACATACTTCTATAAAGGTGAATATGGTATAATAACCTAAATCTTTTTACGTTTAACTTGCCTGTGAGGCAAGTACAATAAAATAATAGGGGGGTTAGAAAATGAGCAAAGTTGCTGTTGGCGCCGATAATTTTCTTTACCCGATGCCTATGGTCCTCGTCGGGGCAAATGTCGGCGGCAAACCAAATTTCCTGGCAGTCGCTTTTTTCAGCGCGATCCAGATGAAGCCTCCTATTCTGGCGGTTTCCTTAAAAAAAATCCGTTACACAAACGACGGGATCAAAGAAAACAAGACTTTTAGCGTCAATATTCCCTCTGTTGAGCTTATGGAAGCGGTAGATTACTGCGGTATAAAGTCGGGGAAGAACACGGACAAGTCCGGTGTGTTTGAAACCTTCTACGGGAAACTTGAAACGGCGCCGATGATTAAGAACTGCCCTGTCTGCATGGAATGTAAGCTCATAGAAGTGGTGGATATAGTAACTGATAACATAGTCTTTGTAGGGGAAGTTGTGGAAACTTACACGGATGATCAGTACCTGACCGGCGGTGTAGTGGATTTAATTAAAACCAACCCCTTTCTTTTCTCCATCAGAGACAAAAAATACGTCAGTATCGGGGAAAGAATCGGCAGCGCATGGGAAGCCGGGAAGAATTACAAGTAATAAGTCTTTTTTTCAAAATTGATAAATAATCATTTCAGCGGTAGTGTAAAAGCCCGTTTGGGCTTTTATTTTTAGCGAAGTCTGGTAAGAGTTGAAGGAAAAAGGGTTTGGTTGTAGAAAGTTTTATTGTCCAATTGTTAGGATACTCGGCTAAAGGGGTGAAAGAATGAGTGCAGCTACATTGAGCGCAGTTGTTATGGGGATGCCTGCCAGTATTCAAATTCCCGGCCTGCGCGAGGGTGAGACCCGTCTTCATTCGACAGCGCGGATTTTTCCGGATGACTGGAACAATTTTATTGATAATCTAAAAAATGATTTTAACCTGGCCGGTTATGTAATCAGCAAGATAAAAGGGTGTAATGTCAAAGATGTTGACTCGCAGGTAAAGCTGGAAATAGATCGCTGGGTGAAATTTCATTACCCGGGTTATTTTAGGACTTTGCAAGGGCTGTTCGAACTTAAGGAAGAATATACCAAAGGCTCGTCCGACGTAATAGATTTAATTCAGGTGATCGCTCCCTTACTTGAAGAGAATGATCTACCCGCCATACCGCATCAAAGATTAGAGCTCAATCTTATTCCTTTAGATAACGGCATGCAGGAGCTTGACCTAAATCAGATTAAACCGCTCGTCAAAGGGAAATACCTCTGGTGCGTGAGCGGAGGTTCGCGTTTTTCAATTTTAACGGGAATGATTCTTAAAGAGATGATTATAGAAATGGATAATTACGCGCGTATTGTGCAATTCTTTGATGGCCGTACTTCTGTTTTATACCGTACTTCCGCTCTTACAGAGATGCTGATGGAATTTGGAAGTATCCCAAAGGATCATGATGAGATTGCAAAATACCTTTCCTTTATGGGGTTCTATAGCCGCGGAGAGAAATCGTATTCGTCTTTGTGTATGTTTGAAGAAGCTTATGATAAAAATTAAGATTCCTTGTTTGAACGTGTTCCTTGAATCAAAGAATACTATATATAATGGGGTGATTGTTACCAAATATCTTAGAACGTATATCTTAAAATTAAGCCGTTATTATTAGTTATTCTTTAAAAAGATAACTGAGTCTATTTAATATAAATTTTAAGAGGTGTGTTATCCTGATGGCTTTTCTCAGACCGGATATTATCCGTCCTCCCAGTGAATGGAAAAGCTATTTCCTGCCCTTGACCAGCGGTTGTTCAAATAATACCTGTACTTTTTGCAACTACTTCGGATCTACCTTGAGGCTCAGGGACCCGGGAGAGGCAATGCAGGAAATTGATGCGCTTGCCCTGTACAAGAAGCATGGTGTAACTTTACAGTCGATATCTTACATCGTTTACGCTGTAGCCCGGAATTGGGATGGAAAGCGAGTCTTTTTGCAGGACGGCGATGCACTGGTTTATCCGTTTCCAAAATTAAAAAGTGTTCTTGAGCATTTAAACGAAAAGTTTCCCAATCTGGACAGGGTAAGCGCATACGCTACGGCCAAGGACATTCTGCGCAGGGAAGTTCAAGAACTAAAACAGCTCAAGGACTTGAAGCTGAGTTTTCTCTATATGGGTGTTGAAAGCGGCGATGATGAGATATTAAAAAGAGTGCGCAAAAGGGCAACCTATGTGGAAATGGTGGAGGCCGCCCACAAAGCTAAAGAAGCGGGAATAGGCCTTTCGGCAACAATCATTTTAGGCCTCGGCGGTGTAGAAAACAGCAGGAAACATGCCCTTTCCTGCGCCAGGATATTGAGCGATATGGATCCTGAATTTGCCGCTGCGCTTACCTTGATTATAGTGCCTGGCACGCCGATGGAGGAAGAAATCAAAAGGGGAGATTTCCATCTTATTACGCCCTTCGAGTCCCTTGAGGAACTGAAGCTGATTATTGAAAATGCCAATTTCACCAACTGTTTCTTTACTTCCATGCACGCGTCAAACTATCTGCCGGTGCGGGTCCGCCTTCCCGAAGAAAAGAATAAAATAATTAAAGATTTAGAGAGCATACTGGCAAAAAAGGATCCCTCTTTGCTTAAACCGGAATATTTCAGGGCATTATAGTCTTTAAGGGATAATGTTCCAGATGGTTTATATTTGATGCATTTCCCATTATAGCTCTATCCATACGGGTGGGATGCATTTGTAAGTTCTTTTACGGCCGATAAACTTGACTGATTATTATACTTGTTGGATAATGGGTTGTTAAAACCCGTTTTTTAGTTCTTTTGCATTATTTATACGAAGGATGTACTAATGATCATAGAAGAAGTTATCCCGGGGGGGATTGCCGACCAGTTGGGAGTCGAACCGGGGGATAGGTTGAAATCAATTAACTGTGAATTTGTCAGAGATATTTTAGATTACAGGTTTCTTGCCTGTGCTGAAACAATATCTGTTCTTTTAATAAAGGAAAGCGGTGAAGAATGGCTTTTAGAAATTGAAAAAGATTACGAAGAAGATTTAGGCATCTGCTTTAAACAGGAAGGACTGGGCAGGATAAAGCGCTGCCGGAACAACTGCATCTTCTGCTTCCTGGCACAGATGCCTAAAGGGATGCGAAAAACACTTTATTTTAACGATGATGATTATAGGCTTTCGTTTCTTCACGGGAATTTTATCACGCTGACAAACTTAAGCAAAAGAGATCTTGAGCGTATTGTTAAATTAAGGCTCACCCCGCTTTATATATCTGTACACACAACTAATGCCGCTTTACGCAATAAAATGTTGAATAATCCCAACTCGGGAAAAATCATGGAGCAGCTGACTTTTCTGGCACAGGGCGGAATCCGGATGCATACACAGGCTGTAGTTTGCCCGGGAATCAATGACGGTCCGGAACTGCAGAAAACAATCGGGGATTTATATAGCCTGTGGCCTGCAGTCAATTCACTGGCCGTTGTTCCCGTGGGCTTAACCCGCTACAGGGATGGCCTTTTCCCGCTTCAGGGATTTACCCGCGAAAAAGCCCGGGACGTGCTGGCCCTGGTTGAAAAATTGCAAAAATGGTGTTTAAAGCAGGGTGGGTACCCGTTTGTTTTTGCCGGCGATGAGTTTTATCTTGCTGCGGGTCTTGAATTCCCCGTCGCTTTTAGATACGGAGGCTTTCCGCAGACGGAAAACGGTGTTGGATTAGCCAGGCTTTTCATAGACGAATGGGTAAAAACATCCAAAAAGCTGCCTGAAGAACTTCCTGCCCCGGTAAGCGCGACAATTATTACGGGGGCAGCGGGCCAAAAATTGTTAGTTCCTGTTGTAGAAAGGTTAAACAGAGTTAAAAATTTAAAGGTAAATTTAAGGGTGATTGAAAACAGCTTTTTTGGGGAAAAGGTAACAGTAGCCGGTTTATTAACCCCGGATGATGTGTACAGTACGCTGAAAGACACGGAACTAGGGGATGTGGTAGTGATACCTTCCATGATGTTGAAGAAGGATGAGCCGGTCTTTCTGGACGGAAGCCGGGTCAAAGATCTGGCCGGAAAACTGGAAGCAAACGTTGCCCTGGCGGATGGCCCGCGCGGGATTGTTGAGGCTATTTTTTCTGATAATAAAAATGTAGTTACGAAAAGGGGATACCATGCCTGAGCCGGTTGTAGCGATAGTAGGCCGCCCTAATGTAGGCAAATCTACTTTATTTAACCGCCTTACGGGGTGGCGGATGGCAATTGTTGAGGAAAATCCGGGGATAACCAGGGATCGGTTGTATAAAACTGTTGAATGGAACGGGCGCACGTTTATTCTGGTTGATACGGGCGGTCTTGATTACCAGGAAACAGATGAAATGTACGGGCAGGTGCGCCAGCAGGTTGAGATTGCCATAAGTGAGGCTGATGCGCTTATTTTTGTCGTTGATGCGCGTTCAGGTCTGACGGTGGCAGATGAGGAAATAGCTGTCAACCTCCGCCGCGCGGGAACGCCAGTATTGCTGGTGGCGAATAAAGTGGAGAAATTTGATGGCGCTGTAAACTATTATGATTTCTTTAAGCTTGGCTTGGGTGAACCCATACCCTGTTCAGCAGCCCAGGGTCTAAACACGGGTGACCTGATGGATAGGCTTTTACAAATTTTGCCCGATTCTAAAAATGAAGCGCTCCCGGAGGATATAGTCAAAGTGGCAGTTGTGGGCAGGCCCAATGTCGGGAAATCATCACTGGTAAACAGCATTCTTGGCAGCGAGCGCATAATCGTCAGTGATGTTCCGGGAACAACCCGGGATGCAATAGATACCTGGTACCGGCGGGACGGAAAGAATTACTTGCTTGTAGACACTGCAGGTATAAGGCGCAAGAGCCAGATCAGGGAAAGCGTCGAGAAATACAGCGTAATCAGAGCCTTAAAATCAATCGAGCGCTGTGATATTTCCCTGATCATGATAGATGCCCAGTACGGCGTAACCGAACAGGATAAGCGAATCGCCGGCTTTGTCCACGAAAGGGGTAAAGCCAGCATACTGGTCGTTAATAAGTGGGATCTAATCGAAAAAGACGCACGTACAGGTGAGTTGTACAGAAAAAAAGTACTGCGGGAACTTAATTTTCTGGACTATGCGCCCATAGCCCTGGTTTCAGCGCTCGGCAAAAAGAGAATCCACCAGCTGTTAGGGACAATAGACACCGTTTGGATTGAGTACAACCGCAGAATCGGGACTGGTGACCTGAACTCTTTACTGGAAGATATACAGCTTAGAAATCCGCCGCCGACAAGAAAATCAAAAAAAGTAACCATCTATTACGCAACTCAGGGGGCGGTTAAACCGCCAACCTTTGTGCTTTTTACAAACGCGCCTGAATTGATGCATTTTTCCTACCTGCGTTACCTGGACAACCAATTGCGTCTGGCGTATGGTTTTAAGGGGACGCCAATACGTTTTGTTTTAAGGAAACGTTCCAGAAAAGGAGAGCCTAATTGAAAATATCTTTGTTAGTAATGATCAGTTATCTGATTGGCTCAATTCCTTTCGGATTTTTGCTTGCCCGTGTAAAAGGGGTTGACATCAGGAAACAGGGCAGCGGGAATATAGGGGCAACAAATGTTTGGCGCAATATGGGGCTTTTATCGGGCCTGCTGGTCCTTATTCTGGATGCCCTTAAAGGAGTTGTCTGTGTATTACTGGGCCGTTATTTTGCAGGGGGAGATGTTCAGTATCTTACGGCAATGGCATCCTTGGCGGGGAACTCCTGGCCTGTGTTTTTGCGTTTTAAGGGTGGGAAAATAATTGCCACCGCACTTGGCGTATTCCTGGCTCTTGACCCTTTGATCACTGGCCTGGCGGCATTGATCTGGCTGGTTATAGTTGCTTTGTTCAGGTTTGTCTCGCTGGGATCAATTTTGGCAATGATTTCGCTGCCTGTTTTTATGCTGGCCTTTTCACGTCCATGGGAGAAAGTAATTTTTTCGGTTATTGCTGCCGGGATTGCAATTTTTAAGCACCTTCCCAATATAAAAAGGCTGCTTTCGGGCACGGAGACAAAAATAGGGCGGTAATCGTCCGGATAAAATAGATGAGTTAACGAAAGGTGATTCTTTATGTGCAGAAAAGTTGCAATTCTTGGCGCAGGAAGTTGGGCTACGGCCCTGGCGGTCCTTTTAGCAAACAAGGGACTGCGGGTAGCGGTCTGGTCAAGAAGAGCTCAATTAGCTGAAGAAATTAATAATAAACGGGAAAATATGCGATACCTGCCAGGAGTTAATCTTTCCGGGGAAATAAAATTTACAGACAATATGGAGGAAGTTCTTTCAGGGGCAGGTTACGTTGTTTTTAGCGTGCCTTCTTTCGCTTTTCGGGACGTTTTGCGGGAAGCTTTGCCTCATCTACCGGCTGGATCAGCTATTATAAACGGCGCCAAAGGGCTTGAGTTAGACACTTTACTGCGTTTGTCGGAAGTTTTCTACCAGGAAGCCGGACCAGGGAAATTTGAATATGTGGTCCTGTCCGGTCCTAGCCACGCCGAGGAGGTAAGCAGGGGTATTCCTACAGCAGTTGTTTGTGCGGGATATTCTGAAGAATATGCCGCAGCGGCCCAGGATCTTTTTATGACGGAAAATTTCAGGGTTTATACCAGTTCGGATGTGAGGGGAGTTGAACTGGGAGGAGCGCTGAAGAATATTATAGCCTTGGGTACGGGCATCTCAGAAGGTTTGGGTTACGGTGACAATACAACCGCGGCGCTGATGACCAGGGGTTTGGCTGAAATTACCCGGCTCGGGGTAACCATGGGGGCAAATCCTTCTACCTTTGCAGGGCTTGCCGGTGTTGGCGACCTGATTGTTACCTGTACAAGCAGGCACAGCCGTAACCGCAGGGCAGGCATAGAGATTGGGAAGGGTAAGTCGCTTCAGGAGGCCCTTGCTATAGTAAAAATGGTAGTGGAGGGAGTGCGTACAACAAGCGCCGCCCGCCGCCTGGCAGATTTGCATGGAGTGGAAATGCCGATCACAGAACAAATTTATCTTGTTTTATACGATGACCTTTCGCCACGTGAGGCAGTAATTAATTTAATGAACAGGGATCGTAGAAATGAACTGGAGAGCAATTTGGGTTAAAAAAATTAGAGGATTCGTCTTGCGCCGCGGTAATTAGACAGATAGTAAGCGTCATTAAGTGAATTATACCCTACACCTTTATTGGTTGAGGCATGAATGAACTTGCCTTCCCCAAAGTAAATACCAACATGATTAATCCCCTTGCTGCCGTAATAGCTGAAAAACACTAGATCAAACGGCTGCAAATCTATTTTTTCGACATGTGTTCCCAAAGAAGCCTGGGCTGCGGCGTTGTGCGGCAGACTTATACCAACTTTATTAAAAACATAGGATGTAAATCCTGAACAATCAAATGAATTTGGCCCGGAACTGCCGTAAGAATAAGGACTTCCCAGAAGAGAGGTCGCTATTGAAGAAATATTGTCTCCCACCTCATTTATCGAACCGCGGGAAGAGAGGTTTTGCTGTTGCGCTTGTGCTGTAGCAGACCTGTAGTTTGGATTACTGGTGGTTTGTGTTCCTGCAGGTATAAGTAACTTTTGTCCAGGATAAATGAGGTCGTTTTTTAAACCGTTGGCTTGCTGAATATTTTTAACTGAAACGCTGTAGTGGCGGCTGATCCAATATAGAGTGTCCCCCTTTTTTACTACGTGTGTCGCAGCGCTTGCATTTATCGAACCGCGGGAAGAGAGGTTTTGCTGTTGCGCTTGTGCTGTAGCAGACCTGTAGTTTGGATTACTGGTGGTTTGTGTTCCTGCAGGTATAAGTAACTTTTGTCCAGGATAAATGAGGTCGTTTTTTAAACCGTTGGCTTGCTGAATATTTTTAACTGAAACGCTGTAGTGGCGGCTGATCCAATATAGAGTGTCCCCCTTTTTTACTACGTATGTCGCAGCGCTTGCGGTCAGGGTAAACGAAATAAATAGAAAAAATACCATAAAGACAGCAGTTATAAATCTAAGAAATAACTTCTTGCCGCAAGGTGTGTCGTTATTAAAACGTTCCATCTAGGCGCCTCCGAAATGGATATTTCTTACTACCAACTTTATGCAAACGATCAGGTTTTTCGACACTGTTTCCTAAAATTCCTTCTTTTTATTTTAAAAATGTTTTTGGAAAATAAAAAAACGAATGAAAAACCAAAAATACTCAAGAACAGTCCACGTATTTAAAAAACCCTCGGCCGCGTCTTCTGGCGAGAACAAGGGTTTATAAAATTAATCCGGCAGGTCCATACGGTGATGTGAGAGGACGGGGGGACGGGGGGTAGTCACTCTTCTTATAATCGATTCTTGATTATTTTTGATTCTTTTTACGCTGGGCAACTCTGATATCAACACTGACCATCAGTCTGTACGGACGGCACATCTGGTAGATACGGGAAGTTGTCCTTTCGCCCAGGAACTCATCGAGGTCTTCAAGGTTGATATTGGTGGTGATTATTGTCGGCAGGCAGTAATTCAGACGGTGATTAAGAATTGAATAAATCTTATTGCGGACCCATTCTGTATAATTGTGAGAACCAAGGTCGTCCAGAATCAGAAGAGGGACCTGTCTGGCGGTTTCCAGAAGGTCTTGTTCTGTGAGGTCTGATCCGGAGTTTGGGTTATAGGTGAACCGGATGTGATCAAGGAGATCCGGCACAATTACAAAAAGAACCAGGAAGCCTTCTGCAAGCAAAGCATTAGCAATACAGCAGGCCAAAAAAGTTTTTCCGCTTCCGACCGGCCCCGAAATAAATAATCCGTCACAGTTGCTGCTTTTTTTAAATTCAGTGACAAAATCTAAAGCGGCCTGGTAAGTTCGTTTGGCAGTATCAAAATAATTGAAGCCTTTAACTGATTCTTTTATTTGGTAATAACTAAAATCAAAACTTTCAAAAGTACAGGTATATAAAATTTTTGGCAGGCCCGATTCTTTAAGACGCCTTGAAAGGGCCCTTTGGGGGCCGCAAGTGCACGGTACAGCAATATCGTTGCTGATTATTACGCCCCGATCATGACAAAGCTTACAGAATTCCAAACATCTTGCTCCCTTTCTCGCCTTAAGTAGACTAAAGAGATAAACTAATTCATGTACAAAGTTTTAATGATTGCTTTTTTTTGTTCGGCTGTATCCCTTTTTTTATTACCGTTTCTTGCTGCGGGAAGGGAATTTCTGATACGTTTATTCTGAAAGCGTTGTTCATACTCCTCGATTGCTTCAACCGTGCGGAGATTATTCTTGCTCCATTGCAAAAGAATTGTATCTATATATTTAAAATTATGTTTTCCAAGTAAAACCGCCCTGCGCAGGGCATTAAGGACAATATAATAGTCAACTTCCTCAAGCCAGTGCCTGATCTGCTCAACTTCCATGGGCGATAGAGGCCTTCCGAATTCCTGTTCGAAATTCCTTACCAGATTAGCGAAGTTTTCGTTTGATACCTGCTTGAAACTGGATTGTTCTTCAAGTAAAAGGCGGGTTTTTTCTATTTCTTTTACTTTCATACAAGCCCAGACTTCCGAAAGCTTTTCAAATAGTGGTTCAAAATCATATCCGCTCAAAATGCAGCTCTGGGATTCATCGTAATACTGTGTGACAGTAAGGATTTCTTTTTCCAGCAGGCTGGTCAGATCACGCTCAACACGGGCAATTCCCCCGCCCAGGTATTCAGCCAGCAGCTCAGGGGCGGGGTAAAGGATTCTTTCTTCCATGCGCAAACGTAGAATTTGTAGAATCAGCATCATCTCTTCATCTGTTATGCCCATTCCGGTGTAATATTTCAGAAGCAGGTTAGGTATGCTGGTTACTCCCTGCAGCATTAAGTCAGTGCCAAATGTCGCAGTAATATTGCCACCCCGGTATTTTTTTAAAGTCTTTCTACTCCCAACGATCATTTAATACCCCCCCACGTAGATATTTTATGGTAAGGAGGATAATTTGTCCAGGCAAGAAAAAGCCTTCTAATCGGTGTTTTAGTCTGCGTGATTGCAAAATTTAAAAATATTTAGCGAAAATTGTTTAATGAAAAGTAACTACTCAGGTATGCAAAATTTTTCTCTTGAACAGGATCTCAATAGTAAAATAGTACTGGATTTTCAGCTCTCTAAATCATGTAAGATGAAAGCATGAAAACAGAGGCTGAATTCAAGGTAACGGAAATAACCGAATATCATATACAGGCAGTCAGGCAGTTGATCGCCGGCAACCCTCTATGGAGCCGCAGCAGGCTGTCAAGGGAACTCTGCCTGTTATGGAAATGGCGCTCCCCCACAGGCCAGATGAAAGATATGGCCTGTGGGATCTTTTGCTTAAGCTAGAGCAACAGGGGCAAATCGTATTGCCCCGCCGTAAGTCTGAAGCTTTTGTTCGGGGCGGGAACATATCGTTCAGCGAGGTTCCCCATAAAACCACTGTCATCGCCGGTAAATTAAAGAACCTGTTCACGCTAAGAATAGAAGTAATCGAGTCTGGCCACTAGTCATGGAGCCTGTTTAAATATTTGCTCTACCGGTACCACTCCGTGATCAAAGGGAACTGCAGGAAATCATCCGCTATCGCCGGAGCCTTATTGAGGAGCGAGCGAGGGAAGCCAACCGCATTCAAAAGGTTTTTGAAGGATCCAACATCAAGCTATCTTCTGTGGCCAAAGACATATTGGGCAAATCAGGCCGTGATATGATTGTAGCGATGATTAACGGTGAGGAAGACTCCGTAACCCTGTCCGAGTTGGCCCGGCGCAGCCTTAAGAAAAAGAATCCGGAATTACGTCAGGCACTAAAAGGTTTAATGGGGCGCCATCAAAAACTAATGTGTCGTTGTTTAATTTATTTATCCGTAAGTTGTCCAAAATCTTTGACAGTCAGTTTTGCTCGTTTAATCTGTCCAACCTGGTATTGCTAAACATGGGGGCTCTGCCCCCATACCCCCGTGGTTTATCGCTTATCGAAAGTTTTACATTATCTAAAGTTCACTCCCAAACAGGCGTATATAGTTCAAAACAGTCCAAACGACTTATCATAATGTATAATCTCCTTTGAATTCAATTTCAAGGAGGTTACATTATGTACGCAGCAATTCCGGCCCATTTGCCGGAGCAAGTAGAAACCGCAAGGAAATTAATAAAAGAAAAGGGGTACGCTAAAAAGACTGTTGAAAGTTACATCGGAGTTTGGCATCAACTTCTTAAGTATGCTGACAGCAAAGGCATAACAGTATGCACTGGTGAATACAATTCTAGTATGGTATAGAAGACATTTTTCACCCGACAGTGGATCGGGAGAAATATTACGCCCGAATACTCCTTTGCCTGTACGATTTATTCACCAAAGATTTGTGGATTACGCACCGAACATACGAACTGGTAAGACAATTTCAAACCAAATCTTTTGCGGCGGTATATGACAGCTATACCGCCTGGCTTAGCAGGAAAACGCTGAAGCAAGGGAGTATTTCGTTGAAGCAGCAGATTATCAGGGATTTTCTGTTTTTCGCTGAAGAAGAACAGATTAGCAACATCTCTGAATTAAGCCAAGCAACCATCCTGAAATATCTTGAATCCAAGAGCCATTTCAGCACCTCAACGAAAAGCGGTATCATCATAACGCTTAGGGACTTTTTTAAATGCCCTGAAATCGCGGGGATGCTGGAAAAAGACTTGTCTGTGAATCTGAAGGTCGTCAGAAACGATAAACACGAACACCTTCCTTCCACCTATAGTGTTGACGAAATCAAGCGAATTCTTGCGGTCATAGACCGAAAGACACCGGAAGGTAAAAAGGATTACGCCGTAATTCTTTTAGGGAAACACTGATTAATAAC
>DMZI01000026.1 GCA_003485325.1 Desulfotomaculum sp. | reverse complement strand
ACAACACCGTGCCCTTTGGACGGCTTTTATGAAAATAAATACGTACCTTTTCATCTTTCTGCAGGCGCTGCTTCAGCGGCATGGATGTCTTACCATTTTATTATACACTATCTTTGCATCTGGTAAAACCAGCCAATCACTCAACCAGCCGAGGCGATGTTTTTTAACTGCCGGTCCCTTTTGACCAGCCTTTCCGGCACCCGGTCGCGGCCGATAATATCTTCGTATGTTTCCCTTTCCAGGATAAGGTCGGCAAGTCCGTCATAAACCAACACCATAGCAGGCCTGGGAAGGCGGTTGTAATTCATGGACATGGCGTAATTATATGCTCCCGTGCAGCTGACTGCCATAACATCACCAGCTTCAACGCAGGGAAGTTTTATATCCCAGATCAGCATGTCTCCTGATTCACAGCATTTCCCGGCTACTGACACCAACTGGACCGGCTCCTGTGTAATTTTGTTGGCCAAACAGGCCTCATAACGGGCTTGATAAAGAGCCGGACGCGGGTTATCGCCCATCCCGCCGTCAACCGCAACATAGGTGCGTATTCCGGGTATCTCTTTGATTGCTCCAACCGTATAAAGAGTGGTACCCGCCGGGCCGCAGATGGAACGGCCGGGTTCTACGATTACCCTGGGAGTTGCCAGGCCTGACAGTCGCGCTTTTTCATCAATAACCCTCATTATGTTGTCCGCATATTCCCTTACCCTGGGCGGCCTATCCCCCCCGGAATAATAGATTCCGAGGCCCCCGCCGAGATCAAGTTCCCTGGCTATCCAGCCGGTCTGGTTATAAACTCCGGCGCAAAAATCCATCATCACCGAGGCGCAGTGATTATAAGAGTCCAGTTCAAAAATTTGCGATCCAATATGACAATGCAGCCCGTTAAGGACAATATTCTCCATTGACAATGCTCTTCTAATTGCCGCCATGGCCTGGCCGTTTTCAATAACCAGCCCGAACTTGCTGTCGATCTGCCCCGTTTTAATGTATTCGTGTGTATGCGCCTCAATACCCGGTGTGAGGCGCAGGATAATCTGAGCTTTGAGCTGGCTCTCGCCAGACAGATAATCCAGAAGTTCAAGTTCGTATATATTATCAACTACAAACCGGCCGACCCCGGATTTAAGAGCAAGCCTTATCTCTTCAGGCGATTTGTTGTTTCCGTGAAAGTACACGCGGTCCATTGGGAACCCTGCCTGAACAGCCGTGTACAGTTCTCCGCCGGAAACCAGATCCAGGCCCAGCCCCTCTTCCTCAATCATGCGGCAAACGCTTAAGGTAAGCAGGGCCTTGGCGGCATAAACAACACCCGCTCCGTATTCCGCAGTGAAGGACTGGTAATAATCGCGGCAGTTCTGCCTGAACAAACGCTCGTCAAGAACATACAGCGGTGTTCCGAACCTTTGCGCCAGTTCAACTGTATCGCATCCGCCAATTTCAAGCCGCCCCTGTCTGTTTATATTCATAGTCCCGTGAAACCTCATTTAAAATTAACCTCCTGCAGCTATTACATCATTAATAAACAATTTACATCATTTACATAAATAAGCGGCCTGTTACAGGAAGGCCGCTAAAAAATCCCACTAAATCAAGCCCCCTCCCACCTGAGATAGCGCTCCACCGGGCAATGAGGTTTGATTGCCACGGTGACAGTCCGGCGCCTCTTCGACGCCGGCCCAGCCCAAAAACCCCGGCAGTTCCCGGACTTCGGCGGGATGCCCTTTCTCTTTGCCTCAAATACGTCGCCGGATAAAATAGGCAAACATACTCTTGCAGCCCGCTCCTCTACCTCACCCCTGTGAGGATGAGGCAACTTTATCTTAAAGTAGCTTAATTCTAGCACGGCTGCAGCATTGCGTCAAGACGAAGAGGTTAATTATAGTTTCTTATAGATTTTGACAATACTATTGTTATAGTTTATACTTTTTCTTAAGAACTTTTTAAAAAGCGAGGGCAAAAAATGAGCAAGACAGAAAATAACCAGCCTGTTTATGTAATCAGCGTCGCTGCCAGGTTAGCTCAGGTTCATCCCAGAACTCTGCGCATCTATGAAGAATTCGGCCTGCTCAGCCCATCCAGGACGGAAGGCAATATACGACTCTACTCTCAAAAGGATATCACTGTGGTCAGGCATATCCGGTACCTTACCCAAACAAGAAGCGTCAACCTGGCGGGAGTCAAAATCATCCTGGAAATGGAAGAGAGATATGGCATAAACCTGGAGGACGAAGACTGAAAAATATATTAGTCAGGAAAAGTACATTTGCCCGCGAGATATTATTACATATATGATGTAATATTTCTTGACAATGGTATTGTCAAGGCCTATAATCTTAAATATAAGAACCGGATGTAATAATTTATTTTTCTATAACAAATTTACATCCTGGCAAGGATAAGATTTAAAAAAAATAATCAAAATATGGAACAAGGGGGTTAAAATAATGGCCAAAGCAGTAGGGATTGACCTTGGTACTACAAACTCAGTTGTAGCGGTTATGGAAGGCGGCAAACCTACGGTGATAGTAAATGCCGAAGGAAGCCGGACCACACCTTCGGTAGTAGCTTTTAAAGATGACGGTGAAAGGCTTGTCGGGCAGATAGCCAGGCGTCAGGCAGCTTTAAACCCGGAAAAAACGCTGTTCTCGATCAAGCGTTTCATCGGACGGCGTTATTCGGAAGTCAGCGAAGAAAGAAACCTTGTAACTTACAAAGCAGTTTCAGGGCCCAACGATGCCGTACGCTTCCAGGTCGGCGATAAAAAATACGCTCCTGAGGAAATTTCGGCAATGGTTCTAAAAAAGTTAGTTGATGACGCGTCAAAATACCTTGGTGAAAAAGTTGTCGACGCAGTGATTACCGTTCCGGCTTATTTTAACGACGCCCAGCGTCAGGCAACCAAAGACGCGGGAAAGATAGCCGGTCTAAACGTGCTGAGGATAATCAACGAGCCGACGGCAGCCTCTCTGGCATATGGCATGGATAAGAAAAATAGCGAGGTGGTCATGGTTTTCGACCTTGGCGGAGGCACCTTTGACGTTTCCATTCTTGAAGTCGGGGACGGTGTTTTTGAAGTTAAGTCAACCAGCGGCGATACTCACCTGGGCGGGGACAACTTCGATAAGGAAATAGTGAATTGGATGGCTGACGAATTCAAGAAAAATTACGGCATTGATTTAAGGTCAGACAAGCAGGCCCTTCAGCGTCTGATCGAAGCTGCTGAAAAAGCCAAGACAGAGCTGTCTACAACACTTGAAACAAATATCAGTCTTCCTTTTATCACTGCCGATGCCAGCGGCCCCAAGCATCTGGATATGAAACTTACCAGAGCGAAATTTGACGATTTGACCCATCATCTTGTTGAACGCTGCCGGGGACCGGTTAAAACAGCCCTTTCTGACGCAAAACTCAGCGAAAAGGATATTGATGAAGTAATTCTGGTAGGCGGTTCGACGCGTATCCCGGCTGTACAAAAGCTGGTCCGGGAAATGACCGGCGGAAGAGAGCCGAATCAGAGTGTTAACCCTGATGAGGTCGTCGCTATCGGCGCAGCTATACAGGCCGGAGTTTTAGTCGGCGAGGTAAAAGATGTTGTCCTGCTCGATGTTACACCTTTATCCCTGGGAGTGGAAACTTTGGGAGGAGTAATGTCCAAGATTATTGAGCGGAATACAACCATTCCCACAAAGCGCAGCCAAATTTTCACCACGGCGGAGGACAGCCAGCCGGCTGTTGACATACATGTTCTCCAGGGTGAAAGGGAAATGGCCAGGGATAACCGTTCGCTTGGACAGTTTAAGTTAGACGGCATACCTTTGGCGCCCCGGGGAATGCCGCAAATCGAGGTTACCTTCGACATTGACGCAAACGGCATACTCAAAGTCAACGCCAAAGACAGAGCAACGGGCAAAGAACAGACCATTACGATAACAGGTTCAACCAGCCTCGTCAAAGAGGAGATTGATCGCATGGTGAAAGATGCTGAAATGCATTCCGAGGAAGATAAAAAGCGCAAGCAGGAAGTGGAAGTGCGCAATGAGGCGGACGGGTTGGCCTACCGTGTGGAACGGCAGTTGAAAGATTTTCAGGACAATATCCCCGTTCATGAAAAGGCCCGTATTGAGCAGATACTCAATGATTTGAAAACCGCTTTGAAGGAAAATGCGCCGATTGAAAAAGTACGTTCACTGCATGATGATCTCCAGCAGGCAGCATACTCGTTATCCGAAGCAGCCTATCATAAAACACGTGAAGAAACTGCCGCACCCGGCCCTGGCGGACCCCCTCCGGGAAGGCCAAAGCCCGATGATGTCGTAGACGCCGAATTTGAAGAAAGAAGTTAAAGCAGCAAAAAGCAAAAAACCGTACGAGCGCACAAACAGATGCGTTTCGTGCGGTTTTTTTCAGGCAACCTTCTATCCTGAAAATAAGTATCCGATAGGCACGGCAATATCAACGCTCACTCCNNCTGCAAAGGCGGCATGGCAAATTTTAAAAATATAGCTTCCATTATACTTCTGATCTCATTTAGCCTTTTCAAGAAACTACCAGTGTGCCGCTGGTTTCGCACCGCTGTCCGGTTACCCTCGCTTCGCCGGCTGCTGTTACCGGAGCTTCGCAATTCGTTCGCTGTTGACAACACCGTGCCCTTTGGACGGTTTTACTGAATGCTTACTTTTTCATCATTCTGATGGTGCCGCTTTAGCGGCATGGATTTTTATACAGGAGCCTTTGGCAAATTGCTTAAAGCTCCTTTTAAATCTTCCTCCGGAAGCGGATAGTCAATCAGATTTCCGGACAGGTAATTGTCATAGGCGGCAAGATCAAGGTGACCGTGCCCGCTCAGGTTAAACAGGATAGTCCTCGCCTCCCCTGCTTCCCTTGCCTCGATTGCTTCTACAATGGCCTGTTGAATTGCGTGGGCGGATTCGGGAGCGGGTATTATGCCTTCGCACCGGGCAAACTGGATTGCTCCTTTGAAAATCGAAGTTTGATCAAGAGCACGGGCTTCGACTATCTTATCCGCAACCAACTGGGAAAGCAGCGGCGAATCCCCGTGATACCTCAAGCCCCCTGCATGAATTCCCGGCGGTATAAAGCCAGACCCCAGGGTGTACATGTAAAGAAGCGGAGTAAAACCTGCAACATCGCCGAAATCGTAGGTGTGCAGTCCGCGCGTAAGTGTCGGGCAGGCAGTAGGCTCAACAGCCACCATGCGTACTTTTGCACCCTTGGTTATTTTGTCGTAAGCAAAGGGGAATGCAAAACCTCCGAAATTGCTTCCTCCGCCGACACACCCGATTACTATGTCCGGGTAATAACCGGTTTTAGCCATCTGTGCTTTGGCTTCCAGGCCAATCACCGTCTGGTGCAGCAGAACATGGTTCAAAACGCTGCCCAATGAATAATTGGTATCTTCACGTTCGGCAGCTTCTTCAACAGCTTCACTGATGGCAAGGCCTAAACTGCCCGGTGTGGCAGGATTTTCGGCAAGAACCCTGCGGCCGGTCTTTGTACGTTCACTTGGGCTCGCGTATACGCTCCCCCCGAAAATTTCCATAATTGAGCGCCGGTAAGGTTTTTGCTGGTAGCTGACTTTTACCATATAAACGATGCACTCAAGGCCAAAAAAGTTGCAGGCCTGGGATAAAGCGGTCCCCCACTGGCCGGCGCCTGTCTCGGTGGCCAGGCGCTTGATGCCTTCCTTCTTATTATAATAGGCCTGGGCAAGCGCAGTATTCAGCTTATGACTGCCCGCCGGACTTACCCCTTCATACTTGTAGAAAATGCGTGCAGGCGTATCCAGCGCTTTTTCAAGGTACCTGGCTCTGTGCAACGGGGAAGGACGCCACAAACGGTATAATTCCCTCACCTCATCTGGGATTTCAATCCACCTATCTAATGACGCTTCCTGCATAATCAGGCCCATCGGAAAGATCGGCTTTAAATCATCAGGTGATACGGGTTGGCCTGTCCCCGGGTGAAGCGGGGGTTTCGGCAAATTGGGCATATCCGCCATGATATTATACCAGTGGGTCGGGATCTCGTTCTCGGAAAGTAATACTCTCACTTCTTCCATTTTTAAAAACTCCCCTCTTTTCAATTAATAATAGTTATCAGCTCGGTTTATATTTTATTTTATAAGAAGATATCAAAACAAGAAAATATAAATTATATTATTATTTAATTTAATCTGCAATTTCCGAATATTTAAGAGTTGACAAACATTGGTTAATATATTATAATAAATTAATCTTTCATAAGGTACTTCCTTGTTTTATATCATCCAAAGAAGAGGTTCTGAATAAATTGTAGGGTGTTCCGGCCCGAATCCAACAACTCACAACTTAATGACAGGATGTCTGTATTGAAGGGATGCTATCTTAAAAGTATTTAGGAGGTGGAAAAAATGCAAATGTCCCTTAATAACATTCCTATGGATAACCTGGCAGTAATTTCTAACAGAGGTGCTTACACGTTCGTGGAGGAAAATGGCAAGCTGAAGACTACACGTTCCGTAAGCGGGCTGGTATCGGCAGTTGAACCCGTTTTGACCTGCAACAAGGGAATTTGGATATCCTGGTGCGGAAGGCTTGACAATAACCGGAAAAGCCAGGGTATCCTGGCGGCAATTCCAACCGACCAACCCCAGTACAATGTTCAGGAAATCATCTTGAATGAAAAGGATTATAATGCCTATTACCATGGTTTCTCCAACAGTACTCTTTGGCCGCTCGCCCATCAGATGATTGATAAGTGTGTTTTTGAAAGAGAATTCTGGCACGCCTACCGCAGGGTCAATTACAGGTTCGCCCAGATAACAGCCCGCGTAACACAAGAAAGCGATCTTTTTTGGGTACAGGATTATCACCTTATGCTGGTACCCAAGCTGTTAAGACGCTATTATCCCCTGGCAAGAGCAGCCTTCTTCTGGCATATTCCTTTCCCTCCGTTGGAGGTTTTCATGCTTCTGCCCTGGGGTAAGCAACTGCTGCAGGGTTTGCTTGGAAGTGATCTTGTAGCCTTTCATACGCGATCTTATGTAAACAATTTCTTAGCCTGTGTAGATCATTATTTCCCTGCTAAAATAAATCAGGAGAAGGGAACTATAAGGCTGAGCGACAGGAGAATAATGGTCAGGGATCTTCCTGTCGGCATTGACTGGCGCCGCTTTGAACAACTGGCGGCTGATCCGCTGGTAAGGCAGCGGGCAAGCCAGATTCGGAGCGCCATAGGTTCGGAATATCTGCTGCTTGGGATTGACAGGCTTGATTACACAAAGGGCATTCCTGAAAAGATCAGGGCTCTGGGAGAATTTTTGAAAAAATATCCCAGATACCGGAGCAAGGTAAGCCTGCTTCAGATAGGTGTGCCGACCAGAAGTGGCGCAGATACCTACGATCTTTACAGACAAAAAATTGCGCAGGTTGTCGGTGAAATTAACGGCCTTTATGACCAGGGTTACGGGGCTGTCCCGGTCAGGTATCTGAACTGTTCCCTGGATGAAAAGGAACTTGTAGCCCATTATCTGGCCGCAGATGTAATGCTGGTTACTCCCGTACGTGACGGACTTAACCTTGTAGCGAAAGAATTCGTGGCATCCCGTAACGACGGCAACGGTGTGCTCTTACTAAGCACTTATGCCGGAGCAGCGGAACAATTAGAAGGCGCCCTGCTGGTCAACCCTTACGATTACGAACAACTTGCGGTCAAAATCAAAAAGGCGCTGGAAATGTCCTCCGCGGAAAAACAGGAGCACTTAAAGATTTTAAAACAGTCAGTTATGAATAAGGATATCCGTTGGTGGTGGCAGACCAACCTGAAACTCATCTCTGTATCAAAGATCAGGCCGATCACGGAAGACAACACATCATCCGTAAAAACGGCCAGGCCGTTCTAAGCTCTTTTTTTGTCCTTCCGACTGTCAAGCCGGTATCCGACCGGCTTTTTTATTTGCCTTAAATACTCTGTTATTATTTAATATTCATTAAAATGTTTTTTAATACCATCCTTAAGCAACTGTTAAACCCTTCGTATCCTTGAGACCGGATAGATCAGTTTTTTATGGCTTTTTGGCTGCTTTTGTATACAGTAACGTTTGAATACGCTTATTATTGCATGTTTGTCTGGTCGGTGATATAGTATTGGCAATAAAAGATTTATTTTTATAAAAAACTAAGAGGAGGTTATGCCTATAAAGGTAAGGGCGCGGAGCTGCAAAGATTAAGAGAAACTGCTTTATTCCCAATTAAAAACTTTTCAAAGAGGGTTGGGGTTTTTTGTGATGCAACAACCAATTGTCATCGACGATAGGAAGTCTGATCTCAGCAAGGAAGTACTTCTGCACAGCGCTCAGGATTCATCTTTATGTTTCCAGTGCGGCAAATGCACTGCCGGTTGCCCGGTTGCTTTTGCAATGGACTTGACACCAAACCAGATTATGAGAATGGTCCAGCTGGGATTGATAGATGATGTCCTGAACTCTCAAACCATACGCCTTTGCGCTTACTGTTCAACCTGCTCCGTCCGCTGCCCGCGCAACATCGCCGTGGCGGACGTAATGGACAGCCTGCGCATAATGGCCGCCGAAAGAAACATACCCGGCACGGACAGAAGCCGCAAGGTGAATATTTTCAACCAGGCCTTCTTGGATACTTTAAACATGTTTGGCCGGTCGCATGAAGTTTTAGCCATGCTTTTATTTAATTTAAGAAGCTATCAGCCGTTTCACAATGCGAAACTGGGTTTAAAAATGTTTAACAACGGAAAAATCAAGCTTAAACCGGACAGAGTCAAAGCTGTTAATGAAGTCAAGGAAATTTTTCAACGAATCAATCGATTAAGGAAAGGGGCTTAAAGGTAGTGAAAGTTGCCTATTACCCCGGCTGCAGCTATGAAACAAGCGGCAAAGATTACGAAACTTCAGCAAAATTTGTCTGCAATAAATTAGGCATAGATTTAATCGAGATACCGGATTGGAGCTGCTGCGGGTCTACAGCCGCGCACAGCACTGATCACCTCCTGGCCGTGTCTCTAGCTGCACGGAATTTAGCCCTTGTAGAAAAAATGGGCTTCGATACTGTCACAGCCTCCTGCTCGGCCTGTTATCAGAGGTTGGCCCTTGCCCAGACCGAACTGGCGCAGGACAAAAAACTACTCGAACAGGTCAACGAAATAACAGGTTACGATTATAAGGCAGCGGTAAAGGTGAATTCAATTCTGGAAATCATTGCGTGTGTGGATGAGGAAAGCATCAAGGCCAAGTTTACCAGGTCTATGGAAAATTTTCGTATTGCCCCCTATTACGGATGTCTGTTGGTCCGGCCGGCAAAAATAAAGATTGACGACCCGGAGAATCCGACGATCATGGACAGGGTTCTGCAGACAACCGGGGCCCGGGTAGTGGACTGGTCCCATAAAACGGAATGCTGCGGGGCGTCCCTGTCGGTCAGCAACAACGATATCGTCACTGCTCTGGTATCCAGAATCATCAAGGCCGCCAATGTAGCGGACGCCAACTGTATCGTTACCGCCTGCGCATTGTGCCACTTAAACCTGGACTATTACCAGTCTTTTGTTACTCAAACAAAGGGCGCCCTGAAAGAGATGCCTGTTTTTTATTTTCCCCAGATCCTGGGGTTGGCTATGGGCTTCAGCAAAAAGGATATGGGCGTCGAATACAACATTACCGATACATCCGAATTAGTTAAAAAGGTTGTCTGAAGAAATATCTGACAGTGGTTAAAATTGTATTACAACGAGGAGCGATAATATGCAACGCATTGGTGTTTTTATCTGCTGGTGCGGTTCGAATATAGGAGGTGTTGTGGACGTACCCGCGGTAGCCCGGGAAGCTGCCAAATTTCACGGGGTGGTCTACAGCGCCGAATATAAGTACATGTGCTCTGAGCCTGGCCAGGAAATGATCGTTTCCGCAATTAAGGAACACCGTCTGACCGGGGTGGTCGTCGCTTCCTGCTCCCCCGCCTTGCACGAAATCACCTTCCGTAAGAACATTGCCCGGGCGGGACTGAACCCTTATATGTTGGAAATGGCGAATATCCGCGAGCAATGCTCCTGGGTGCACCAACACGAACCGGAAAAAGCTACTAAAAAGGCCATCGATCTGGTGCGCAGGGCGGTCGCCAAGGCTGGAAAACTGGAGCCTCTTTTTGAAAGTACTATCCCGGTAACCAAAAAAGCGCTGATCATCGGCGGGGGCATCGCCGGTATCCAAGCTGCCCTTGATATTGCCGATGCCGGCAACGAAGTAGTTATCATAGAAAGGGAGCCAACCATCGGAGGCAAGATGGTCTTACTTGATAAAACCTTCCCTACTCTTGATTGTTCGGCCTGTATCAGCACACCTAAAATGGTGAGCGCTGCCCAGCACCCCAACATCAAGATTTATACCTATGCGGAAGTGGAAGAGGTAAAGGGTTATATTGGTAATTTCTCCGTGGTGGTTAAACAAAAGGCGCGTTCTGTGAACAGCAAGTGTACCGGTTGCGGCACTTGCTGGGCAAAATGCCCCACTAAAAACATACCCAATGAATTTGACCTGGGTATGAGCATGCGCAAAGCCATTTATATCCCCTTCCCCCAGGCGGTGCCCAACCGGCCGGTTATTGATCGTGAACGCTGCCGGCAGTTTGTCAAGGGCAAATGCGGCGTCTGCAAAAAGTTTTGCCCTACAGACGCAATTGACTACGAACAAGGGGATGAGTTCGTTACCGAAAATGTCGGCGCCATCCTTGTGGCGACCGGCTATGATTTGATTGACTGGGCCAAGATATATGGTGAATACGGATACGGGAAATATCCCGATGTAATTACCGGCCTGCATTTTGAGCGGATGGTAAACGCATCCGGCCCGACCGGGGGTAAAATCGTGCGCCCCTCTGACGGCGAACAGCCTAAGACGGTTGTCTTTGTTAAATGTGTTGGTTCACGTGACGAAGCCAAGGCTAGGGAATACTGCTCCAGGGCCTGCTGCATGTACACGGCCAAACACGCCCACCAGGTTCTGGAGAAAATTCCCGGATCACAGGTGGTTATCTTTTATATAGACGTTCGCTGCGCAGGCAAGGCATACGAGGAGTTCTATTTAAAAACCTTACACGAAGGGGCCATCTATACCAGAGGAAGAGTATCCAAGATCTATCCTGAGGGCAACCGCCTGATTGTTAAAGGGGCTGATACTCTTCTGGGCAGGCCGGTTGAAGTTGTTGCCGACATGGTCGTTCTGGCAACGGCAATGATACCTGCCGAAGGTTCCGCTGATGTTGCCCGGACAGTTGGATTTACAGTCGATAAAGACGGATTTTTCCAGGAAGCCCACCCGAAGCTCCGGCCGGTGGAAACAAATACCGGCGGTGTATTTCTGGCCGGCGCCTGCCAGGGGCCGAAGGATATTCCCGACACGGTTGCCCAGGCCAGCGGCGCCGCAGCTAAAATAATCGGACTGCTTTCACATTCCGAGATAGCCGGGGAACCGACTATCGCCCGTGTAAATGAGGCAATGTGCTCGGGCTGCCTGGCCTGCCGCGAAATTTGTCCCTATCGCGCTATTGAGCCCAAGGAAATTGTAGAAAGACTGCCCGGCAAACAGGTAACACGGGTGGTAGCTTCCGTTAACAGCGGCTTATGCCAGGGATGCGGCGCCTGCACGGTTGCCTGCCGTCCGGGAGCGCTCAACTTAAAAGGTTTTACCAATGAACAACTACTATCTGAGGTGGATGCGTTATGTCTATAGAAAACGAGGCCCAGGGAAATTGGCAGCCAAATATTATCGGGTTTTGCTGTAGATGGTGTACCTATGCTGGAGCGGATCTGGCCGGCGTAAGCCGGATGAATTACCCGGCATCAGTACGGATAATCAGAGTTCCCTGCTCCGGACGGGTTAATCCGCAGTTTATTATCCGTGCACTGCAGCAGGGAGCCGATGCTGTCTTTGTCAGTGGGTGACACCCTGGCGACTGCCACTATTCTAGTGGCAATTACCATGCCAGAAGGCGCCTGCAGGTTTTAAAAAGACTGCTGGAATTTGTAGGCCTGGAGCCGGAACGTTTTCAGATCCACTGGATTAGCGGCTCCGAAGGCGCTAAATTTGCTGATACGATAAGAAAGATAGACGGCCAGATCAGTAAACTTGGTCCAAATAAAAAACTAAAAAGATCTAATGTCTTTAAACAAGGAGATAGACCGGCATGAAAGGAATAGAGGAGCAAATAAGAGCAACCTCCAGCCAGCTGCTGGCCGCCGGGGATGTACAACTGGTCATCGGCTACGGGGCTGGAAGCGATAACAGTAAAACCATGCCAGTATTCATCAAGCGTGCTGAAGACGTCGGCAAACTGGTTTTCAACCCTTTGTGCGTGTCGAATCTGGCAAATTACCTGCTGCATTGGAATAACTTCGAGGGTAAAATAGCTATAGTAGTAAAAGGCTGCGACTCCCGTTCAATAATCCGGCTTTTGCAGGATAAACAGATCGAACGGGAAAAAATAGTCGTGCTGGGTGTAAACTGTCCCGGACAATTAAAATCGGGACAAGCTGAGGCGAAAATACCGGTGGAGGCTGTGCTTTCCGAGGCAACAGTGGACAATGGCGGTATTAAGCTGCAAACCAGCGGCGGCCTCATTACCTTTAGCCTTGAGGAAGGGCTCCTGGAAAAATGCCGCCAGTGTGAGTCCAGCCGTCCGGTAGTTTCAGACTATCTGTTTGGGGAAAAAGGTTTTGAAGCTGATAAGGCCGCCCTCCAGTTTAACGACGTAGCGGCTCTGGAAGGCGCCCCGCTTGAAGAAAAAAGCAGGTACTGGGACAAATATTTTGAAAGGTGCCTGCGTTGCTATGCCTGCCGTAATTCCTGTCCGGCCTGCAGCTGCCGGGAATGCGTCTTTGATATGGTTGAACCGGACTGGGTGGCAAAAACGGTCAATCTTTCCGACAATACAGCTTTTCACATGATCAGGGCCTTTCACGTAGCCGGCCGCTGCACCGATTGCGGAGAATGCGAGAGGGTCTGCCCTGCGGAAATACCCCTGCGGATATTAAACAGAAAAATAATCAAGGACATCAAGGAACTG
The DNA here is from genome assembly GCA_003485325.1 of Desulfotomaculum sp. Classification (GTDB taxonomy): domain Bacteria; phylum Bacillota; class Desulfotomaculia; order Desulfotomaculales; family Nap2-2B; genus 46-80. Next base: position 18,348 of record DMZI01000026.1, on the reverse strand, counting down.
TTCGGAGCGCCCATGCCCGGCAGCGATCTTGAGGCCCTCCCGGCGCTGAGCTTTTACGCTGTCAACGATCCGGAAAGTCAAAATTAGGGGGTGATTTTGTGGCAGTTTACAAAAAAATAACCAAGGATAACCTGGTCCAATTCTTGCAGGAACTAACCAAAGACCGTATCCTGATTGCCCCCGTCCGGGAACATGAACTTGTTTCCTTCAGCCCCGTGGCGGACGCCGGAAAAGTTGACTTTACTTTTCAGAACTCGTTTGTGCCGCCCAAAAGCTGGTTTTTTCCGCAAACAGAACAGATCTTTTCCTTCCGCATAGAGGATGGCAAGTATGAACTGTCAGCGCCCTCTTTGCCCGGCGGAACTGTGCTTTTTGGCGTACATCCATGCGATCTTAAATCTATTCTGGCCCTGGATCCGGTTTTTGACGGTAAGTTTGATGATAATTATTACTGCACGAGAAGGAAGAATACGATAATTATAGGACTCGGCTGCCAGTCCGTGGGCAGAAATTGCTTCTGCTTTAAAGTTGGCGGCGGTCCCCTGGAATCAAACGGAGCAGATATTTTTCTGACGCCAACCGGTGGGGATTTCCTGGCAGAAGGCGTGACCAACCAAGGGACCGACCTGATTAACAAACATTCACGATTTTTCTCGGACAGCAGCGCGGAACAGGTCGATAAGGAAAAACGAGAAGGCACAGACCGGCTGCTTAAACAATCGACAGGCTTAAAAGGCGATTTCAACCTCCCAAAGGTAAAAGCCTTCTTAGATGCGAATTACGAGATTCCCTACTGGGAGGATCTTTCATACCGCTGCTTGGGCTGCGGGATCTGCACCTACCTGTGCCCGACATGCCATTGTTTTGATATCAATGATTACGCAAGAAGCGGCCTTGAAGGAGAAAGAATTCGCTGCTGGGATTCCTGCCAGTTTAAAGACTTCACACTGATGGCAGGCGGCCACAACCCGCGTCCGAGCAAAAAGGAACGGGTACGGAACCGCTTTATGCACAAATTCAAATACCACGAGGATAGGTACAATATTTTTGGCTGTGTGGGCTGCGGACGTTGTGTCCAAAAGTGCCCGGTAAATATTGATCCCCGTAAAATTATTCTTGACTTGCAGGAGGTGGCCGGGAATGACTGATTTTCAAAACCCCATCCTGCCGCGCATGGCGTATATTACTAATATCATTGATGAAACGAGTGACACAAAAACTTTTAAGGTTGAATTCGAAGGCGGCGGTAAAGGGGATTTTCTGCATGAGCCCGGACAGTGCGCCATGCTCTCTATCCCTGGTGTAGGAGAGGCCATGATTTCGATTACCTCCTCCCCGACTTTTAAAGATTTCCTGGAATTTACCATTAAAAGGGTCGGGCGCCTGACTACTGTAATTCATCAGCTTGAGGTGGGCGATCAAATCGGTATACGGGGGCCGTACGGAAACAATTTTCCTTACAAACTCTTAGAAGGAAAAGACATCCTGTTTATTGCAGGAGGTTTTGCACTGGCGCCCCTGCGTTCACTGATTAACTATGTCCTTGACGATGAACACCGCAAGGATTACGGCAAGGTGGATATAATCTACGGCGCCCGTTCAGTGGACGACCTGTGTTTCAAAAGAGAACTATTTGAAAACTGGCCTAAAAAGAAGGACACTCAGATTTTTACAACCATTGACAGGCCTGAAGAAGGTTGGGACGGACATGTCGCCTTTGTTCCCACATACCTGGAAGAACTGCAGCCTTCGCCTGAAAACAAATATGCCCTGACCTGCGGGCCGCCGATTATGATCAAGTTCGTCCTGCAAAATCTTCAGAAATTAGGCTATCAGGATGATCACGTGATCACAACTCTGGAAATGAGGATGAAGTGCGGCATCGGGAAATGCGGCAGGTGCAATATAGGAAGCAAATACGTCTGCCTGGACGGACCTGTCTTTTTCCTGGACCAGTTGAAACAGCTTCCCCAGGAGTATTAAACCTACGATAAAAAATAATCAATTAAAGCAGTCGAGTAACTACGGCTGCTTTTTTATTAGACATTTATACTGTAAAAAAAGCGCCATCAGATGATGTGAATGTAAGTACTTTCATTCAATGAACGAGTGAAGTGAACCCGAGGTTAAGCATTAATAAAATATATTTATTAAAAACATATGTTTTATTAATATATTCTTTTTGCCACCGGCAGTGTTTAAATGTATAATGAATTTATTGTCGCTTGATTAATCTATTGTACCGGAGGGAGTTGTAACTAATGAAGGAAAAGGTACAGGAAGCATTGAATAAAGTCAGACCTTTTCTCCAAAGAGATGGTGGAGATGTTGAGCTTGTTGACGTTAGTCCTGAAGGCGTAGTACAGGTCAGGTTGAGGGGAGCCTGTGGAGGTTGTCCAGCTTCTGCTATGACTCTGAAAAACGGAATAGAGCAAGTTCTAAAAAAAGAACTTCCTGAAGTAAAAAGTGTTGTTGCAGTTTAAAGATAGTCTTTTGGAAATATCTCCGTTATAAAATAAGCAGGCTGTCCAAGACGCAGCCGGTTTTTTTTACGCAGATTAACAGATCCTTGGCAGCGGAGAGCTGGCGAGCATATTTAATTTTCTTGCGCCGCCAAGCGCAGTTTTAAGGCAGACATCTCCCCTGCCCGGTCCTATTTCCCCGATGATGCAGGCTTCTTTCGCTCTGCAGTCATTCTTCAGATAACTTAAGACGCCTTCCGCCTCACGGGCTTCTACTATAGCTAAAAACTTACCCTCATTGGCCAGATAAAGGGGGTCCAACCCCAGGAGTTCTGTAATCCCCTTGACAGTTTTTCCGATAGGAAGGCTGGTTTCGTCAAACCAAATGTCCAGGCCGGAAGCCAGAGCAATTTCCTTGGCTGTAGTCGCCAAGCCGCCTCTGGTTAAATCGCGCATAAATTTTATACCCGGAAAGCGTTTTAAAAGGGGCTCAATTAGCTTGTTTAAGGGGGCGCAGTCGCTGAAAACCTTGTTTTCCAAACCAAGGGACTCCCGCTGAAGCATAATGGCCAGGCCATGCTCTCCCAACGGGCCGTTAACCAGGACCGCGTCGCCGGGTTTTATCCGGAAGTAGGCCAGATTTGCTTCAGGCAGTACGTATCCTATGCCGGTAGTCGTTATATAAACTTTATCCGCCTGTCCCCTGCCGACCACCTTTGTATCACCTGTAACAACCTGTACATCAGCCTCTTTGCAGGCCAGGGACATTGATTCGATTATCCTTTCCAGCTCAGACAGCGCAAAACCTTCTTCGAGGATGAAAGATGCAGCCAAATAGGAAGGTTTTGCCCCACTGACGGCAAGATCATTGATTGTACCGCAAACAGCCAGTTTGCCGAGATCACCGCCCGGGAAAAAGATCGGATCGACAACAAAAGAATCTGTCGTTACCGCCATCCTCCCTGGTTGGACCAGAAAACAGGCTGCGTCGGTCAGGCTTTCCAGAATCTCATTTTTAAAAAACGGCAAAAAGTATTTCTCTAACAACCGGTGGGTCAGCAGCCCTCCATCCCCGTGGCTGAGCAGCACTATGTCATGTTTACCCTGCAAAAACTATCACCCTCTACTTTCCAATTTTCTTTATATTAACTTAACTCGTATTGATAGTAGGCGGCGCAGGCGCCTTCGGAAGAAACCATACACGGCCCCACCGGCCATAACGGAGTGCATCTTTTGGCAAACAAAGGACAATCCCCGGGATTAATTTTCCCCTTTAAGACATCCCCGCATGCACAGCCAAAATTGCTTTGTGAAGATACCGTGTCAATTTCAACAGGAAACCTGAGGCTGGCGTCATAGTCCGCATAATCCCGATTAATTTTCAGGCCGCTGCCCTCTACAAGGCCGAAGCCGCGCCAGTAGACGTCTGCAGGGTCGAAAATCTGGTTCATTATTTCCCTGGCCTTCTTGTTCCCCTCTTCCTGAACAAGCCTTGTATATCCGTTAACCGTCCGGGCTTGCCGCTCGATAATCTGTTTCAACAAAAGACAGACGGCTTCCAAGACATCCACCGGCTCAAACCCGGCAATTACAGCCGGTTTGTTATACTCGGCAGAAATAAAGTCGAAGGCTTTCCTCCCCGTTATAGTACATACATGACCCGGCAGGATAAAACCATCTACCCCCAGTTCGGAATCGCTAAGGAGCACCTTCATTACCGGAGGAACAACCTTATTTATGGAGAAAACAGAATAGTTAGGCAAACCCTGCTTTCTCGCCTGCCTGATGCTCAGGGCGATGGCCGGCGTAGTTGTTTCAAAACCGATTCCTAAAAAAACAACCTGTTCCCCCGGGTACTTTTCGGCAAAATCAACGGCTTCCAACGGAGAGTAAAAGATCTCCGCCTTTGCCTGCCGCGCCCGCTCCTGTTCCAGTGAAGAATATGTCCCGGGAACGCGCAGCATATCACCGAAGGTTGCAATTACAACGCCGGGCTGACGCGACAAAAGAATTATCCTGTCTATGTCACTCTGATCGGTTACACAGACCGGACATCCGGGACCGCTTTTCAGTACAAGACAATCCTTTAAAAGACTCCGGATACCGCTTCTTGAAACGGCTACCGTATGCGTACCGCAGATTTCCATCAAAACCGGCGGCCGTCCCAATTCGCGTGCAGCCTGATCAGCAAGGCCGGCGAGTTTTTGCAAAACTTTTTTGCCGATTTCCGGATCATTCCTGTTTATCAAAGTAAGCCTCCTCAAAAAGCTTTAAAGTTTCCTGCGCGTCATCAACGTTAATTTTTCCTATAGCGCATCCCGCGTGCACCATCAGGTATTCACCCTGAACTACTTCCTCGTCTATTAAATGAATGCTGACCTTCTTTTGAACGCCAAAGCTTTCAACAACCGCCCAGTTCTTTAGCCTGTCAACCGTTACAACCTGACCGGGAATACCTAAACACACTTTTCCTGCCACCTCCAGTTTGCAATCATAACCTGCCCCAGGGCAATTCCTCCATCGTTGGCCGGTGCACGGCTGTGAGTCAGAACCTGGTAGCCGCGCGCTTTTAACAACCTTTTGACAGCCTGCAGAAGATATGAATTCTGCCAGGTCCCTCCGCTTAAAACTACTTTTTTCAGGCCTGTTACTGCGGCGGTTCTTTCCGTAAGTTCAACGATGATATGGACCATGGTCTGATGAAATTTGGTCGAAATAATTTCAGCAGGCACACCGGAAAATTTATCTTTTAAAATTTCTTCTATAATACCGCCGGGGAAAACGATTCCATCCCTAATCTCATAAGGGTACGGCTGGAAACAAAAGCCTTCTTCGGGTTCCAGGGCCACCTCTCCCAGCTCAATTGCGGCCTGCCCCTCATAGGTGTTCTCCAGGCAAATTCCTGTCAGAGCGGATACTGCGTCAAAAAGCCGACCGCAACCGGAAGACAAAGGTGAATTAAAACCCCTGGCAACCATTTTTTCAATTATATCTACCTTTTTATCCTTAAAAAGCATTGCGGCATACTTTTTTCCTCTTTCCTGAAGAAAGGTTGCCAGATAAGCCACCGCTGTCCGCCAGGGATGCCGGATAGCCATATCCCCACCTGGCAGTGGAACATAAGCAAGATGATACCAGCGTTTAAAGCCGGAATAATTACCGGTCAAGACCTCAAATCCCCAAAGATTGCCGTCGGGGCCATATCCGGTTCCATCCAGAATAATCCCGATAACTTCCTCGTTATCCATTTCGTTGTCAGCCATGCAGCTGGCCAAATGAGCGTGATGGTGCTGGATTTGTTCATATGCCGCGGCGTAAATTTTAAGGGCCACCTGCGCCGAGTGGTAGCCCGGGTGACTGTCGTAAGCAACAATTTCAGGTTTTACTCCAATAAGTTTTTGAAAGTTGGAAAGGCTGGCAAAAAGATTTTCTTCGCCTTCCATACTGTCGATTTCTCCGATGTACTGACTCATAAAAGCCTGCTCTTTCTTGAGCAGGCAAAAGCTATTCTTCATCTCTCCGCCTACGCCGAGGATAACCGGGGCCTTGCTCTCCCGCCGGACAGATAAATATCCTGGAACATATCCGCGCGACCGGCGGTAAATTTGTTCTTCCCCGTCTATAACCCTGACCAGTGAATCATCACACCGGTTGACTATTTCCCGGTCATGCGTCAGGAAAAAGTCCGCAATTTCATGAAGTTCCGAAAGCGCCCTGCTGTTTTCCTTAACCAGAGGAAGGCTGCTGTAGTTGCCGCTGGTCATTACCAGAACGTCAAAAGGTCCGTTTAACAGTAAATGGTGCAAAGGAGTATAGGGCAGCATAAAACCAAGTGTTTTAAGGTTGGGAGCAAGTTCCCCCGGAAGCATGCAGGATGTTCTCTTCCTTAAAATAACTATTGGCGCCTGAGACGAACAGAGCAATTCAGCCTCCCGTTGACTGGTCAGACAATATTTCTGAACGGTTTCCAAATCCCTGCCCATTACTGCAAACGGCTTTGCATCCCTACCCTTTCGCCTGCGTAAAACCTTTACGGCCTCGTTGTTTTTCGCGTTGCAGATCAGGTGAAAACCGCCCAATCCTTTCAGGGCCAGGATTTTACCCTCCTTCAGGATGTCCCAGCAGAGCTCCAGCCACCCCTTCAGAACGTCAATTCTTACTCCCTGACGGTTAATGACTTCCACCCGGGGCCCGCACTTTGGACAGGCTATAGGCTGGGCATGGAACCTGCGGTCGACAGGGTCGGAATATTCACGGGCGCACTCATCGCATATCCTGAATACGGCCATCGAAGTTTTTGGCCTGTCGTAGGGTACTTCGTTAATTACCGTAAAACGGGGACCGCAATTGGTGCAGTTCGTAAAAGGATATTGATAATGCCTGTCCTGCGGGTCAAATATTTCTTTAGTGCATTCAGGGCACGTAGCCACATCCGGAGGTATAAGAGCTTCTTTATCATTCCCGGGCGCACTTTTAAGTATAACAAAGGACCTGTACCCGCATGGGTGCAGCTCGATTTCCTGATAATTGCTGATCTTTGCCAGGCGAGGAGCGTTTTCTTTTAACTCCTTTAAAAAGTTGCGAATATCCTGCTCCTCACCTTCAGCCTCTATAACAAGCCCTTCTCCTGAATTTAGAACACTTCCTTTAATACCCAGGGCAAGCGCGAGGTTATAGACAAAGGGGCGAAAGCCAACCCCCTGGACAACGCCTTTGATAAGAAGGCGGTAACGGGTTATTTTTTTTGTCTCTGAACCTGTCTTTCCGGCCAAGTCCATTCGCCCCCTTTTTCGAAAATTCGCCGGAAATAGTTTATTTCCTCCTTAAGCTATACTGTCTTCTCTTCCCAGCTTTTATTTATTTTTACGCAACTATATGTTTTATTACAAATATGCCTTTCCAGACAACCCCCTTTTAAGATGTTTGTCGTTAATCAGCGATAAGTCATGGTATAAATAATCAGGGAAAATGTCCAAGCCTGCAGCTTTAATGTCCAGCGCATTTTTACCGCCTGGCACTGTTAAAACAATTCTTTTTTTGGCCGATTAACAGTAAGGATTATTTTTGCTGCAGCTTTTTATCTGAGACCTTTTCCCTTTGTATCTACAACTTATGCTGTAGTCCAAAAGCTTTAAGAAATACCTTGACGGGAAATCACGATTTGGGGTAAATTAAAAATAGTTTTTGTATACAGATATCAGAAAATATTAACAATTGAGAATGGAGGGGGTAAATATTGTCCAAGGATACGGTGCTTAAAAAATACGCTTCCTTAGTTATGGATGAAGACGCGGATGTTGTTGATGTACTGCAAAGTGTTCTGCACTATTACAACCGCGAATCTTGCGGTCACTGTGCCCCTTGCCGGGTTGGCACATCGTTGCTTGTAAAAATTATTGATCGTCTGGCTTCTTTTGAAGGGGAGAGGGATAATTTAGACCAGCTTTTAAAAATTTCCAAGGTAATGCGCGATACCTCATTCTGTCCGGTGGGTCAGGCCCCTTATTCACCTATTTCAAGCGCATTAAAGAATTTCCAGGACCAATTGCTGCAGCATGTTAAATAACCAGCAGATAACTATCCAAAGGGGGTTAAAGAAACAGAAGATGGAAAAAGCAAGGATAAATAATATAGAAATAGAGTTTGACGAAGGGACAACCATCCTTGACGCTGCAAAAACTTTAGGCATCAACATTCCAACCTTATGCCACCACCCGGACCTCATTCCGACAGGAGCCTGCGGGGTCTGTGTCGTTGAGGTTGAGGGGCTTCCCACTTTAACACGGGCATGCACAACGCCCCTGGAAAAAGGTTGGAACGTGCAAACGAACAGCGCGCGGGTAAGAAGCACAAGAAAAGAAGTAGTCGAACTGATCATTTCCGACCACGATATGGACTGCCTAACCTGTATTAAAAACGGCAAATGCGAACTCCAGGAGCTGGCAGCCAATTTGGGCATCAGGGATTTAACATATCCGAAATTCACAGATAAAAAACCGATTGACACCACCAGCGTTTCAATTGTCAGAGACCCTAACAAATGCATCCTTTGCGGCAGGTGTGTACAGGTATGTACGGAAATCCAGACGGTAAACGCGTTAACTTTTGCAGAAAGGAGTTCTGAAACTGTAATTACAACTGCCAGCGGTGAAGGCATGGGGAACAGCCCCTGCGTAAATTGCGGACAGTGCACTGTCTATTGCCCTGTCGGCGCCCTCTACGAAAACAGCAGCGTAGAAGCGGTCTGGGAAGCGTTAAACAATCCCGACAAGCATGTAGTTGTTCAGGAAGCGCCTGCAATAAGGGCGATGCTGGGAGAAGAATTCGGGATGGAGCCCGGAACACTCGTAGCGGGGAAAATGCACGCAGCTTTGAGAAGGCTGAAATTTGACGCTGTTTTTGACACGAACTTCACTGCAGACTTGACCATCCTGGAAGAGGGGACCGAGGTAGTTGAAAGAATTAAAGCAGGTAAAGATCTTCCTGTAATTACATCCTGCAGCCCTGGCTGGATAAAATTTATGGAAACTTTTTACCCTCATTTAAGAAAACATGTGTCTACCGCCAAGTCACCGCAGCAGATGTTCGGCACTCTGTCCAAGACTTATTATGCTGAACAAAAGGGAATTGCGCCGGAAAAAATAGTTTCTGTTTCCATAATGCCCTGCACCGCCAAAAAGTTTGAGGCGCTGAGGGACGAAATGAAAGACAGCGGTTTCCAGGATGTCGACTTTGTCCTGACCACCCGGGAACTTGCCCGGATGCTTAAAGAAGCCGGCATCGACTTGAAAGCAATGCCCGACGAGCCCGCAGACGATCCCCTTGGTGAATACACCGGCGCCGCCACCATTTTTGGCGCAACGGGAGGAGTTATGGAAGCGGCCTTAAGGTCCGCTTATTTTTTGGTCACCGGACGTGAGCTGGAAAACCTTGATATCCTGTCCGTAAGAGGCTTAAAAGGAAGAAAAGAGGCCGAAGTCGATGTGGACGGCATCAAGCTGAAAGTAGCTGTCGCGCACGGGCTCGGCAATGCCAGAAAACTGATGGATAAGGTTTCAGCCCAACTGGCCAACGGCAAATGTGAATATCATTTTATTGAAGTTATGGCCTGCCCCGGCGGGTGCGTCGGCGGAGGCGGACAACCCTGGGGCAGCGACATGGCGATGAGGGCCCGCAGGGGCCAGACCCTGTACCAGGAGGATAAGTCCCTGCCGATGAGGCGGTCGCATGAGAACCCCTCGGTTAAGGCAATCTACGAAAAGTATCTGGGGCATCCTTATTCGGAAAAATCGCATCATCTCCTTCACACTCACTATTTCAAGAGAAGCCGGATCGACGGCAAGGTCGTGGAGGATTAAATAAAAATTTAACATAATTGTTGTATGGAAAAGAGGGAGGAAAAAAGATGGACGGCGAACATCAATGTCTCTGTGCTCAGAAAAGCGAGGAAGAACTATACCCCGAACTAGATAAAATAATTGATGAGCACCGCGGTAAACCGGAAGACTTGATTATGGTGCTGCATAAGGCGCAAAACCTGTTCGGTTACCTGCCCAGAAAAGTGCAGGAAAAAGTTGCGCTGGGCCTTAACGTTTCGCTCAATGAAGTCTACGGTGTAATAACCTTTTATGCCTTCTTTACTACGGTACCGAAGGGAAGACACAGCATCAGGGTCTGCTTGGGAACAGCCTGCTACGTCCGCGGCGGACAGGGGGTAATCGAAAAGATAAAGAAGGACCTCGGCATCAAAGTAGGCGGCACCACCGAGGACAGGAGATATTCCCTGGACGTGGTGCGGTGCATTGGAGCCTGTGGTTTAGCTCCTGCCATGCTGATTAACGACGACGTCTATGCACGGGCCAAACCAGCTAAATTAACGGAAATTGTTGAAAAATACGAGTAGAGGAGGCATAAAAATGGAGTGGCGCGCTCAACTTCTTGTTTGCGCCGGCGCAGCCTGTGTTTCATCGGGTTGCCGGGAAATAAGAGACGCTATTGTTGCCAAGATTAACGAACACGGTTTGCAAAATGAAGTTAAGATAATTGAGACAGGTTGTGTCGGCTCCTGTGTTATTGGTCCTCTTGCGCTGGTTTATCCGGAAGGCGTTTTTTATCAGAAACTGACCCCGGATGATGCGGAAGATATCGTTGTGGAACACCTCCTCAAGGGGAAAATTGTAGAACGTTTGCTTTATCAGGACCCGGCTACTTCCGAGTCTGTTCCTTATTTAAAGGATATAAGTTTCTTCAAAAACCAGCAGAAGATTGTCCTGAGGAACTGCGGAATCATCGACCCTATGAACATACAGGACTATATTGCGCATGACGGTTACAAAGCGCTGAACAAAGCGCTCACCTCCATGACACAGGAGGAAGTAATCGACACGATAGTTAAATCCGGTTTAAGGGGCCGTGGAGGAGCAGGTTTTACGACGGGCATGAAGTGGAAGTTCACCAACCAGGCCATCGGAGATACCAAATACGTAGTCTGCAACGCTGACGAAGGCGACCCGGGCGCATTCATGGACCGCAGTGTCCTGGAAGGCGACCCGCACAGTGTTATTGAAGCAATGGCCATTGCCGGCTACACAATCGGGGCCAAGCAGGGTTATGTCTACGTCAGGGCCGAGTATCCCCTCGCCATCGAACGGCTGACGTGGGCAATTAAGCAGGCCAGGGAAAATAATTTCCTGGGGAAAAATATCTTTGATAAGGGCTTTGACTTTGATATAGATATCAGGATTGGGGCGGGAGCTTTTGTTTGCGGAGAAGAAACCGCCCTGATGACTTCTATAGAAGGTAAAAGGGGCGAGCCCAGGCCAAGGCCTCCTTTCCCTGCCGTAAAAGGCCTTTTCAATTCACCGACTTTGCTTAACAATGTTGAGACATACGCCAACATAGCGGCCATTATCCTGAATGGAGCGGATTGGTTCGCCAGTTTCGGCACAGAAAAGAGCAAAGGGACCAAAGTATTTGCACTGGCCGGAAACGTAAACAACACCGGACTGGTAGAAGTTCCCATGGGTACCAGCCTGGGTGATATCGTCTATGATATAGGCGGCGGAATCAAGAATAAGAAAAAATTCAAGGCGGCCCAAATAGGCGGTCCTTCCGGGGGCTGCATCCCGGTGCAGCATTTGAATATTCCCATAGATTATGAGTCAGTGGCTGAAATAGGAGCCATCGTCGGTTCAGGAGGACTGATCATCACTGACGAAGATACCTGTATGGTGGACTTCGCCAGGTTCTTCATGGATTTTATCCAGGACGAGTCATGCGGCAAATGTCCTCCCTGCCGGATTGGAACAAAGAGAATTTTAGAAATCCTGCAGCGCATCACTCAGGGAAAAGGTGAAGAGGAAGATATTGACCGGTTGATCGAGCTCTGCACCCGCATTAAAGATTCGGCCCTGTGTGGTTTGGGACAGACGGCGCCGAACCCGGTGCTCTCGACTTTGAGATTTTTTAAATACGAGTATCTTGAACATATCAGAGACGGTTACTGCCGCGCAGGCGTTTGCTCATCCCTGTTTGACGCGCCGTGTCAAAATGCCTGTCCGGCGGACCAGAACGCCTGGGGTTACGTTACACTGATCAGTGAAGGAAAATTTAAAGAAGCAATTGCCCTGATTAAAGAGGCCAACCCCTTCCCGGCTGTCTGTGGGCGTGTCTGCGTGCATCCCTGCGAGAATAAGTGCCGGCGGAACCAGCTGGACAAAGCGGTAGCTATTTGCGCTTTGAAGAGGTTTGCAGCCGATCAGGATATGAACTCCGGTAACCCCTACCGTCCCCCGGTGGCTGAACCCAAGGATGATAAGGTCGCCATTATCGGCGCAGGCCCGGCCGGCCTTACCGCAGCTTATTTCCTGGCCCGTAAGGGATACAAGACGACCGTCTTTGATGCCCTGCCCGTAGCGGGCGGTATGCTGGCTGTCGGAATTCCCGAATACAGGCTGCCCAAGGATATCCTGAATACGGAGATCAAGGCAATTACTGATTTGGGCGTAGAAATTAAACTGAATACATCTTTAGGCAAGGATATAACTACGGAGCAGCTTTTTGCCCAGGGCTTTAAGGCCATCCTTATGGCTACCGGAGCGCACAAGGGACAAAAACTGGGTGTCCTGGGCGAGGATGCACAGGGCGCTGTTGACGGCGTAACTTTCCTGCGCGATCTTAACTTGAAGAAAGCTGTTCAAGCAGATGGAAATATAGCTGTTATCGGCGGAGGTAATGTAGCCATAGACGCAGCCAGATCTGCCTTAAGACTTGGCGCCAAGGACGTTACCATCCTCTATCGCAGAGAAAAAGAAGATATGCCGGCTAACGAGGAAGAGATCATCGACGCTGAAAAAGAAGGCATCAGGATTCAAACCCTGGTCGCTCCGGCTAGAATAATCAGTGAAAACGGGAAAGTAACCGGGATTGAATGTGCACGCATGTCTTTGGGCAAGTTCGATAACAGCGGGCGCCGCAGACCGGAGGCTATACCGGGCTCCGAGTTTACTCTGGCGGCAGATATGGTAATCGCCGCTATCGGACAGGCGCCGGATTTAAGCTGCCTGGGCGGCGACGGGATTCAGGTCACCAAGAGCGGTACCTTTGATGTCGACACGAACCTGGCAACATCCAAAGAGGGCATTTTTGCAGCCGGCGATAATGTAAGAGGACCGGCGACAGTCGTGGAGGCTATAGCAGACGGCAAAAAGGCGGCTCTTTCCATCGACAAGTTCCTCGGCGGAGACGGAACCTTTAAAGACGCTTACCATGATGAACTGATCAAGATGGCCGTTACCTATAATGAAGAAGCGTACCAGAAGGAAATGGAAAGAATCGAGAGCCCGCAAATAGCGGTAACAGAAAGAATCGACAACTTCAATGAAGTTGTTCTCGCTTATCCTGTCCAAATGGCAATTGAAGAAGCCAAAAGATGCCTGCATTGCTACCGGCGGGATGAAGAATAGATTTCCAAATACGAAACAAGGAGCGTGAACACCCGGGATGATTAACTTAACCATAAATGGCCAAAAAGTGCAGGTCGAGGATGGCGCGACAATACTGGAAGCCGCTCAAAAGGCCGACATCCATATCCCTACGCTTTGTTACTTAGCGGAAGTCCAGGCTATCGGAGCCTGCAGGGTGTGTCTGGTGGAAATTGAAGGTAACCGCAACTTGCAGGCGTCCTGCGTCTTCCCGGCAAGCGAAGGGCTTGTCGTGCATACGAACAATGACAGAGTAAGAAAAGCCAGAAAATTTGCAGTAGAAATGCTTATTTCCAACCATCCCATGGAATGCCTGGCCTGCGCCCGCAACCTCAATTGCGAACTGCAGAGTTTAGCCGAAGAACTGGGAATCAGGGAAGTAAGATTCATCGGCGAACAAAGCGAGGGCCGTATTGACGACCTCTCGCCTTCAATAAGAAGGAACCAGAACAAATGTATCCTATGCCGCAGGTGCGTGACGGTCTGCAAAGAAATTCAAGGCGTGAGCGCCATTTTTACACAAGGCCGGGGATTTGAGACAAGGGTTGAACCTGCCTTTGACGCCAGCTTAAATGACGTTGCCTGCGCTATGTGCGGGCAATGTTCCGTTGTCTGCCCTGTGGGAGCAATCACTGAGAAAGAAAACATCGAAGAGGTATGGGAAGCTCTGGCCGATCCGACAAAGATTGTGGCCATTCAGGACGCGCCGGCGGTAAGGGCAGCCTTGGGAGAAGAATTCGGCTTTGCCCCGGGCGCCCTGGTTACCGGGAAAATGCTGGCGGCAGCAAGGAAACTGGGCTTTGACCTTGTTTTTGACACAAACTTCGCCGCCGACTTGACCATCATTGAAGAGGGCAATGAGCTTTTAAAAAGGGTCAAAGAGGGAGGGGTGCTCCCGTTAATAACCAGCTGCAGCCCCGGCTGGATTAAATTTATCGAACATTTCTATCCCGAAATGCTTCCCCACCTTTCGACCTGTAAGTCCCCGCACCAGATGCTCGGCGCGCTTACTAAAACATATTACGCCCAAAAAGCGGGTATAGACCCGAAAGATATGGTGGTAGTATCCGTAATGCCCTGCACTGCCAAGAAATTCGAATGCAACCGGCCTGAAATGAATGACAGCGGTTATAAGGACGTTGACTATGTTCTTACAACCAGGGAACTGGCCAAGATGATCAAACAGGCCGGCATAGACTTCGCCAGCCTGGAAAACGGTTCCTATGATGACCCGTTGGGAGAATATACCGGCGCCGCCACCATTTTTGGCGCCACAGGCGGCGTAATGGAAGCTGCCCTGAGGACCGTCTACGAAGTAGTAACCGGAAAGACCCTGGACAATGTGGAATTTACGGCTGTCAGGGGTCTTCAGGGAATAAAGGAAGCCACTATACCGGTAGAAGGAATCGGAGATGTCAAAGTCGCCGTAGCGCATGGCTTGGGAAATGCGAGAAAGCTGCTTGAAAGCATTAAGGCGGGAGCCCAGTACCACTTTATTGAGATTATGGCCTGCCCCGGCGGCTGTGTCAGCGGCGGCGGACAGCCCATTCCGGTAAATAATGAAATCAGAAGGTTAAGAGCGGAAGCTCTGTACCAGGAAGACAGAGACCTTGGGCTTCGCAAATCCCATCAGAACCCTTCAATAACAAAGATTTACGAAGAGTTCCTGGACACGCCCCTGGGAGAAAAGTCACATCACCTTCTCCATACCAGGTATACAGCACGGGGAGTTTACAAAGACTAAGTTTATAAATCCTCAAGGATAATTTGACAAAACCCTGAGAACAAGGAAGTAACCTGAAGCCAAGGGGTCTGTAGTTATTAAATCTACTTTCCCCTGGAGGAAAGTAGATTTTTTTATAAATCTATGACTGGAGGAATAGAAGTGAAAGAAAAAAGGATCGGTGTAATTGGTATCGTGATTAACGACCGGGAAACTGCAGCTCCTAAGGTGAATGGTATCCTGAGCGAATACGCCGACATTATTATTGGAAGAATGGGTATACCATACCGGGAAAGAAATATTTCTGTTATTTCCCTTACTTTTGAAGGCGATACTGATCAAATCGGCGCTTTAACGGGCAAACTGGGCAGCATTAAAGAAGTCGAGGTAAAATCAGTCATCTGTAGCAAATAATTTATTTTCAACTTAACTTAATACGTTTAAGCGTCTGCGAAAAGGGAGTTTTCCTGCAATCAAGGACCTGCGTAAATGCCTGACCAAGTCCACTTTTTGCAGAAGTGGGCTTTTTTATGTAACTATTCCTGATAGACCCCAGTGCTGCTAATGCAGCGCCAGCTTAAAGGATAAGAATTTATCAATAAAGGGAGGTCAATGTCTTAAGTGCGATTTTGAGCCTTCATTCAAAGAACAAGTGAGCCCGAGGATAAGCGAGGGAATTGTTTGAGGCGCATGGCGCCGAGTTTTACCGAGCCCGAGGGTAAACGAGTTCGTACAAGTATAAGAGGCGAACATGAGCACGTAGGCAGTTGTCCTCCTTAATGCAAGTTGATTTTCAGGATAGTTAAAGGAGGTATCTTTGATAATAATGTTGACCGACGCTATGCTTGGAGAGATTGATTCAACCGGAACGCGCATAGAAAAAGACCTGCTCGGAGAAAGATCGGTTCCGGCCGGAGCTTATTTCGGAATTCATACTTTGCGGGCTCAGGAAAACTTTTCAGTTTCCGGGATCGGTGTTCATCCGGAACTTATTTTTGCAATGGCTCTGGTAAAAAAAGCGGCAGCGCTGGCCAATATGGAAACAGGCCTGCTCGATGAAAGGCGCGGCCCGGCAATTGTTCAGGCCGCGGATGAGCTTGCCGCCGGGCGGTTGATCAGTTGGATGGTCACTGACGCTTTTCAGGGCGGAGCCGGAACCTCAACCAATATGAATGTCAACGAAGTTATTGCCAACCGGGCTATTGGAATCCTCGGAGGGGAAAAGGGTAATTACCTTATCGTACACCCCCTCGACCATGTTAACCTCGGACAGTCAACCAATGACGTCTACCCGACAGCGCTGCGCATAGCGGCCATCAAACTTGTCCGGGAGCTTTCATCTTCACTGGCAGGTCTGCAGGATGCGCTGCAGACGAAAGAAAAAGAATTTAACGCTGTGCTGAAGATTGGACGCACAGAACTGCAAGATGCGGTACCAGTCACACTGGGACAGGAGTTTGGCGCCTGGGCCGAAGCAGTTGCCCGCGACTGGTGGCGGCTTTACAAAGCAGAAGAAAGACTTCGTCAGGTCAATCTGGGAGGCACTGCTGTAGGTACGGGTTTAAACGCCAACCGGCGGTACATATTCCGGGTGATCGAGATCCTTCGAGATTTGACGGGATTTGGCCTGGCCCGCGCTGAAAATCCCTTTGAAGCCACTCAAAACGCAGATGTTTTCGTAGAAGTTTCCGGCTTCATCAAGGCGGTCGCAGTTAATCTTGCCAAAATTTGCGGGGATTTACGCCTTCTCTCCTCGGGACCGCGGGCGGGCTTCAGCGAGTTGAAACTGCCGGAAGTTCAGTCTGGTTCATCAATTATGCCAGGCAAGATCAACCCCGTAATCCCTGAAATGACCACTCAGGTTGCTTTTCAGGTTATTGCCGGTGATTTGTGTGTAAACCTTGCCGCCGCCTCCGGACAACTTGAGCTGAATGCTTTTCTTCCGCTCATTTCCTATAACCTGCTGCAGTCTTTAACCATGCTGATCAACGCCGCAAAGCTTCTTAACATCAAGTGCATACGGGGCATTACAGCTAACGCCGGACGGTGCCGCGAGCTTTTAGATGGAAGCAACGCCGTCATAACCGCATTTGCCCCCTACCTGGGCTATGAAAAAGCAAGTGAGATCGTCCACCGGGCAATCGAACTCCAAAAACCGGTTACTGAACTGATGATTGAAGATGGGCTTTTTTCCAGGGAAGAGATTGAAGCCATTGTTCATCCTGAAGAATTGACTACTCCAGGGGTGGCTGGAGCCCGTTTCTTCAAGTTCAAAAAAGGCGCTGAGGAACGGAAAGGATGAAAATTCATAAATAAGAAAGGGCAATGCCTCAAGTGCGATTTTGTGCCATGCAAACATAAGTACGGTTAGCAGTTGATCTTCCTAATGCAAGTCAATTTCTTAAATAGAGCAGGCCGCCGTATTCACCGTTCGCTAAATGCTTCGTGCCGGCACCGCCTATCGGCTTGCTTCGGACAGGGCCAAGCGATGCTGCAAAGGCGGCATGACAGGCAATAGATAAAAAATACTATAGACTGGAATTAACTCTTTTACCATTTAAAATACTGCTAGTGTGTCGCTGGTTTCGCATCGCGGCCCTGCTGCCGAAGCTGCGCCGGTCACTGCAGCGGCACTTCGCAAAATCGCTCACTTATGAATAACGGCGTCCTATTTTGTAGGTAGGTAAGCATTCTTCAATCAAACCTTCCAAAGGGCAAGGTGTTGTCAACAGCGAACGACTTGCGGAGCGCCGGTAACAGCAGCCGGCGAAGCGAGGGTAACCGGACTTAAGGTGCGAAACCAGCGGCTCTCCAAAGCTGATAGAAAAAGCAGTCTTAATGCCAAAGTTAAAAGGGCAATGTTGTTAATTATTCATATGCCGCCTTTGCAGCGCCGCTAGTCCGGTCCGAAGAAAGCCGTGCTGCTGTCGGTGCTTAAGCATCGGAGTGAGCGGTGACAATACCTTGCCAAAGGTTTAGCGTGAAAAGTTTTTTCAGGATAGACATCCATGCCGCTAAAGTGACACCAGCAGGAGGATGAAAATTCATCAGCAAAGGGAGGGCAATGCCTTAAGTGCGATTTTGAGCCTTCATTCGAAGAACGAGTGAACCCGAGGTAAAGCGAGGTAACTGTTTGAGGCGCATGGCGCCGAGTTTTACCGAGCCCGAGGGTGAACGAGTT
>DMZI01000020.1 GCA_003485325.1 Desulfotomaculum sp. | reverse complement strand
CTGGCCTCTTCTGAACATAATCAGTACGCAGTCGACACAAACAGCAGTAAAAAAACGACCGAAGAAAAAGATCAGGTTGGAGGCGTCAGGTCCATAACAGAATATACTGACAGCGGGCAGCTCGTCTTTACCAGAAATGGTCAGGAAGAAACTCCAGTCGTTGAACAAACAGGCTCATCAAAAGTGTCGGGCGTCCTGGTAGTTGCTCAGGGCGCAAAAGATCCCGTGATCAAAGCCCGCCTCTTCGAGGCCGTCCAGGTTGCCCTGGGGATAGAACCGCAAAAAGTGCTTGTGCTGCCAAAATCATAATCAAGGAGGCAAAAAAAATGTATTCACTGGTAATCAATAAAAAAACTTTTTATATTATCTCAGCTTCTATTTTAGGAATATGCCTGCTGGCGGCAGGCTTTCTTAACCTGCCGGGTAAGCTTGCTAAAACGAGTCAGCCCGGGAAGACGGTTCATCAAATCAGCGCTGACAGCCAGAAAACAAAGGCTGTCAATGAACCACTAATTTTAAATACGGATCAGACTGAAACCGCTTCAAATAACCAGGGGTCACAATTTTTCATCGAGTACCGGCTGGACAGAGAACGCTCTAACGGCAGACAGGTTGAAACGCTGCATGAAATTATCGACAACCCTTCGTCAAGTTCACAGACAAGACAGGCAGCCCAGGAAAAACTCCTCTTTTTAAGTGAAAAGCTGGCCCGGGAAGGTGAACTTGAGCATCTAATCAGCGCACGCGGATTCCGTGACAGCACCGTCTGTCTGGAAGAAAACAATAAAATTACAGTAATCGTACAGGCTACTTCGCTATCGGCTCAGGACGAAGAGGGAATCCGCCAGTTAGTTATCTGGGGTACCGGAGTGGAGGAACAAAATATTATCATCCTTGCCAAAGATTAGACTCCTAAAACTTTGATACCATAGATAGACACAAGGGGACGGTTCTTAAAGGGTTCAATTGGAAGTTTTGCAAAGAAAAAGGGCTCAAATATCAGGTAACTCCTGGTTTTGAGCCTTGATCATCAACAACGCGCTATAGCTGTATCGCAAAATTTTCAATTGCCGAGAAGAATGAAGTCGCTCTGCTCCCAGCTGTGGGGATTCAATCTTTTATCTTAACTTTTTAATCTATGATTCTTTTGAATTTGTACCCGGTTTTCATTAAATATCCAGTGTCTTTAAGATAAAACCGGCTAAAATTGAACACACCTACCCCCTCCCCATAAATGGGTCTTCTGAAAAAGTTTATTCAATTGACCGGCTATTATGGAAAAGGCCCTGGATATACCGAACGCACTGCCTTTGTTTTCCCTTTCTTGCATACCGGGCAAACTGTTACATCCTTACCTAAAAGGATATTGAGGATCTCAATAGTTGTAAGTCCTTCGAATTTAGGTTTGTAAGCAGGGCTGGAAGTTAGTTTTCTACACAGCTTAAGCTTTGTTTTTTTGTTACGGTTAGCAAGTAGGCCATAATATCTGATTTTTACAAAACCCCTTGGAAGTATATGCATTAAAAACCGCCTGATAAATTCAACGCCTTTTAATGTGATTGTCTTTGTCCCTCTACCTTTATTACGGTCCCTTACAGTAAATGTCACAGTATGCTCATCAATAGACACAATCCTGCGGTTGGAAATGGCAATGCGATGCGTATACCTACCCAGGTACCGGATAACAGCTAAAGGGCCGGAAAAAGTTTCTTTTGTATAGGTATACCAGTCTTTGCCATAACATTGATCGAGTAAGTTTTTGAAAATCTTTGGATTTCTGTATTCCTGTGCATTGCCATAAAAGTTGAGCAAGTTTTGTTGGTAGTATTGATTTAAGTAATATAGTGTTGCCGCTGACAACATTTGAACCAAGTCTGCCAGAGATAAATGGCCACAAAAAGACAAGACTAAATGGACCAAAACAAACAGAAATAAGCATAACATAAAAAATGGCTACCTAATAGTAGCCTTACTTAATAATACAAGGTATTTAATTCCAATTCTACAGATTTTAAATATATTTTTCCCAGAAAACATACATTGGAATTTTGCAGTATAATGTCCAAATCATTAGACACTATAGGCAGTGCAATTTCAGAAAAGTTGCCTTGCCCTAATACCAGGGCACAAACCAACTATACTATCGCTGTCATCTTTAAGGCGCCAGCCATATTCATCTTTAACCACTACACCAGACAACCACCTGTCATTGAAAAATATATCGATTTTATGGTTTTCAAACAACCTGAAGATATCGTTACCTATACCCAACCCCCTGTCTTTTGTGATGTTTAATTTCCCTTCCGTTACATAACTATTTAATCTTTTAAAATCATATTTGCTAATTTCACCTGCAGCAAGCATCATCATTAACTTTGCCAGGGGGTTTTGGCCAAGATATTTCGAACGGGATTTTACCTTGCCGTCCTCAGCTATATATCGATACTCCAGATATGCATACCGCCCTTTCCAGCGGATAAACATTTTTCTTATCATCCCCCGATAGCGCCTATTTGTTTAGGCACTAAATACTCCTTTTTAAGTTGGTTAGTAGATTGTTTCAGAAGTAACCAGTTCCATGATGTTGCCATCTACAGTCTGGATCCCCTGAAGATATGCTATTTCCAGACCTCGCAGCGCCAGTGCGTTAATCCGCCTGGGGATTCCCTGGGAAAACTGGAACAGATGGGCGATGGCTTCTTCAGTAAATACTGGTCTCGCAGCGCCGGCCAGTTTTGTATGGTAGGCCACATATTCCTTTGTCTCTTCCCTGTCCAGCCCAATCAGGTGGTAGCGCAGAGTGAGCCTTTGGGATAAAGCTTCATTGCCTCTACGGGACAGAATGCGTGAAAGTTCAGGATGTCCCGATAGAATAAGAGAGAAAACCGGATACGCATCCATCTCGAAGTTGGTCAACATTCTCAGTTCTTCAAGGACTGAAGGTGAAAGGCAGTGGGCTTCATCAATCACGAGAACGGGTATTTGCCCTTCCTGGCGCAAGCTGCAGAAAGTTTCGCGTAGCCGCCGCCTGGAGTCGCTGGTGGCCCACGGCGGATTGATCTGAAGTTCTCTTAGAAGGTCGCGGTACATTTCCCTGATCATCATCACCGGGTTAGGCACGTAAATGAACTTGAAAAGGGCTGAAGAGAGTTGTTGCGCTACCGCCCTGATCGCTGTAGATTTGCCGGCTCCGATATCCCCGGTCAGACACATCATCTGTGCCCGTTCTATGGCATACCGGAGTTTTCCGGTAAGTTCCCGGAACGCTCTGGATGAAAAAAGGACACTGGCGGGAATATCCTTGCCGAACGGTGTTTGAGTAAAATCAAAGTGTTTTTCAAACATGGGCATTCTACCTCCCTTTCCCGATAAGCGGATTATTTGCACTTAAAACGGCTTCCAGGTAATAACTTAAGTGCCGGTCACGTCCGTGTGCAGCAATAAAGCGTTTCAATGCGGACTCGCTTGTACCGTAATCAAGTCCGCCGGCCTGTTTCCAGGTTGCATAGGCCCACACTTTTTCCTCTGGATAAAGAGGGTGCAGATGTTTTTCAAGTAAACGCAGCAAGCTGGCTTCGGTAAAAACTTGTTGAACGTCTTGTTTTGACAGCGCATTCACTTTTTGCCGGAGTTTTTGCTGGCGGCTTTGGTCCAGTTGCTGCAGGTAGTTGCGTCCGGTGGGATCAGGTTTGTCTTGCGCAATTCTGGTAAATTTGGGCGAGTTGCCGGGTACATCATAAGGAGTAGCGATTCCGATAAATTTGCCCTTTTGCCAGATCTGTACTTGAGCATGGCCCCGTGGATGGTAACGCACTTCAACCCGTGTTCCGGCCAGGCGGTCGTCAATCAGAAATTCCCGTCCAAACAGCGTAATTAAAGAGGTATTGCTTGCCGTCCGCTCTACTCTTAAAAGAAAAGCTCCTTCCAGGGTAACGGGGTCCACCATGCGTAAGGGGGTGGTGTCCGAATTCCACTTGTTAAGGGGCGTATCAAAAATTTCACTGTGCGACACCTGGTGGTAGTGCTCCTCTACCCAGGCCCAGAAGTACCGGTTTAATTCTAATAGTGTCGGTAAAGTGGAAAGGGCATGCATCTCGGGGACAAAGCTTTCTTGCATGGTTCTAAACCATCTTTCTATCTTGCCTTTCCCGGCCGCGTCCCGGACTTTTGCCCTTAAAAACCTGATACCCAGATTGGCGCAGGCTTCACGAATCTGTTTGGCAATAAACTGGGAACCGTTATCTATGTATAGGGAAGCAGGGGCGCCGAGTTTGGTAATCGCTTTTTTCAACGTGGTTTCTACGACCCAGGTTTCCTGGCTGATAAAACATTCCGCATGAACTATCCGGCGCGTGCTGTCGTCGATAGCCGCAACTACTATCGCCTGGTGTTTTTGTCCCTGATCATCTCTTACCCAAAGTTGTGGTATACAGATGTCAGCCTCCCATAGCAGGTTCCGCCTGACTTTGCCGAATTTACGTCGTATTTTTCGCTCCCGCCGCAAGGCTTGGCGGGTGAGACCGGCCCTGCGAAAATGATCATCCAGTGTGGAACGGCGAATATTACCACGCCATTCCTCACGCTCCTGCTCCAACATCCGTATAATGGTTGGAGTACTGCGGGATGGCAGCTCCCGGCGCAGTCTGAAGGCTATGTCCAAGGCTTCGGGGGGAATGGCGCGGGATATCCCGGCATCAGAACGTGTCTTCGGCAATAGTCCGTTAAATCCGGATTCACCATAATACCGCACATAACGCTTAATCGTAGAAACTGATAGGCCGTGTGTTGCTGCCAACTCTTCCAGAAGGGCGCTCTTTTCCCCACAGGCCAGGTCTACGCCAACCAGGTCATCAATTATGGCGTACCGATGTAAGGCTATTGTTGTTTGCTGTTGTTCGTCCATTATGGACCACCTCCTCACGGTTCACGTTAGCACAGCCTGGTGTTTAGTGCTGTTTAATTTAGTGTGGTAGGAAATATTTCCATTCAACACAGCCTTGGCAGCACAATACGACAGAACGCTAAATACCCGTTTGGTACAGACGGTAAATCCGCTACTGTCTGGCGGCACTTTTGGACCCAGCCGGGCAACTGTTCCAGTTGGAGGAGTTGGTCTATCTTTGCGGGTTTGCGTATCCTCCGGCTATGCCAGGCTTTTCGTTTCTCTTCCTGCACTACCAGTTGCACGGTTATCCCTGGCAACCATTCCAAAATCACTGTTGTTAATCCGCGTAACCAACTGCTCACCTCTTGGCAGGCCTGGTTTACCCACCGCCAGATTGAACCTGGACTGTATCCGGTCTGTTCTGACAGTTGCCTGTACGTACCCTTTAAAGCGGAGTAGTCTCTGACGGTGTTCTCTTGTAAAGTGAAGTTTTGGTCGTCTGGGAGTCTTACGGAGAATGTTTGTCTGCAATCAGGCCAAACACATCTGTAGCGCTGTGTCGTTTTACCGTCACGCTTTCTGAAGATTGTATTAACCCGATTAAATATCCGGCCTGGCGGGGCTTCACGTTTGCATATGGGGCAACAGGTTGGGCGGTTTGGATCAGGGATTACCCCTTGTCTTTTTGATTGTTTTGATGAGATAATATTCATGGCGCAGGTTTAGCGTCGTGAAGAGGTGTTGCTCCCTGGGGCGGACAATCCACAGAGTCAACGCCTCTTCGTTTTTTTCTGTTATACTTCTCCCCCAAAAAAGAAAAACCCTTGTAAGGGTCATTTAATTCTATCCGTTTAGGCTAATTTGGGTTCATTTATTGCTAGCCGCAACACAATGTTAAATACAGTAACATG